>NZ_JAOXHI010000019.1:0-943 GCF_025779955.1 Mycoplasma enhydrae | reverse complement strand
TAATATTGATGAGCTTAAAAAAGCTATTGTTGCTTTAGAAGCCCAAAAAACTACTTCTCAAGGCAAATATGATGAACATAATATACCTATTAACCAAGCTGTTGGTGAACTTCAAACAGCTTTAGATGATTTAAAGAATGAACTAAATGGTATAGATGCATTTATAGCTAACTTAAAACAAACACAAGAAACTAATGAAAAAGCAGTTAAAGATAAATTAAATGAAGCTTTAAAGAAAGCAGAAGATGCTATTAAAAAAGCAGATGAAGCTGGTACTGATAAATCTAAATTAGATGAAGCTAAAGAAGATTTAGAAAAAGCTAAGGAAGCCTTAGAAGAAGCAAAACAAAAAGCTGAAGAAAAAGGTGATGCTGATTCAGCTAAACAAGCTGAAGATAAAGCCAAAGAAGTAACTGAGAAATTAACTGAAATTAATAATAAATTAGATGATACTATAGCTAAAGAAATTGATGGAGCAACTGCAACATTAAAAAATGCTATTAATAATTTAAATTCAAAAGATGGAGTTGATGAACTAAATACACAACTACCAAAATTTGAAGCTGAAATTACTAAGGCTAAAGCTGTTTATGATAAATATAATAAAGATGAATACAAAAACAAGGTTTCAGTCCCTGAAAAATTAGAAGCACTAAAAAACACTTTAGATCAAGCAAACACTCTTAAAACAACTAAAACAAATGAAAGAGATACTAAAAAACAAGCTACTGAAGATAAATACAATGAAGCTGAAACTGCCAAAAATGAAGCATTTGAAGATTTTAAAAATGCTGGTGAAGATTCAACCAAATTAGCAGCCGCTTTAGAAAAACTAAGAGCAGCAAAACAAAAAGCAGCTGATGCTAAAACTTTAGCTATTACTAATAAATATAAAGAATATGAAACTAAAGCTGAAGACTTAGAAAAAGAAATTGATGATAAA
>NZ_JAOXHI010000018.1:0-1317 GCF_025779955.1 Mycoplasma enhydrae | reverse complement strand
TATATTTATTTTCTGTAGCTTGTTTTTTAGTATCTCTATCATTTGTTTTAGTTGTTTTAAGAGTGTTTGCTTGATCTAAAGTGTTTTTTAGTGCTTCTAATTTTTCAGGGACTGAAACTTTGTTTTTGTATTCATCTTTATTATATTTATCATAAACGGCTTTAGCTTTAGTAATTTCAGCTTCAAATTTTGGTAGTTCTGTAGTTAGTTCATCAACTCCATCTTTTGAATTTAGACTATTAATAGCATTTTTTAATGCTGTAGTTGCACTATCAATTTCTTTAGCTATAGTATCATCTAATTTATTATTGATTTCAGTTAATTTATCAGTTACTTCTTTTGCTTTATCTTCAGCTTGTTTAGCTGAATCGGCATCACCTTTTTCTTCAGCTTTTTGTTTTGCTTCTTCTAAAGCTTCCTTAGCTTTTTCTAAATCTTCTTTAGCTTCATCTAGTTTAGTTTTATCAGTACCAGCTTCATCTGCTTTTTTAATAGCGTCTTCTGCTTGTTTTAAAGCATCATCTAATTTATCTTTAACTTCTTTTTCATTATCTGCTTGTTTTTGTTTTAAGTTAGCTATAAATGCATCTATATCTTTTAATTCATCTTTTAGATTATCTAAAGCTGTCTTAAGTTCGCCAACAGCTTGGTTAATAGGTATATTATGTTCATCATATTTACCTTGAGAAGTAGTTTTTTGGGCTTCTAAAGCAACAATAGCTTTTTTAAGCTCATCAATATTATTAATATTATCAGTTGCATGTTTTTTAGCATTAGCTAAATCATTTTTAGCTTTTTCCAATTCTGTTTTAACTTTATTAATTCTATTGATTTCAGCATTTAGCTTTTGGTCAACTTCTTCTTTTTTAGATTTAACATCATCTAATAAAACCTTAGCTTTATCAGTTTGAGCTTTGTATTTTTTAGTCTCAATTTCTTTAACTAAAGTGTCTAGTTTAGTTTCTAAGTCACCTAATTCTGTTAATGAAGTTTGTAAGTCAGTTGCTTTATTATTAGCAATAGCATTGTCAGCTTTTTGAATAGCTTCTTGAGTTTTTTGTTCTAGTTCTTTAACTTTGTTTTCAATTTCTTCTTTAGCTTGTTTAATTTGTTGTTTTTGAGTTGTAACTAAATTATTAGCATCATCATAAGCTGATTTGAAAGCATCATATTCATTTTTTGCATTTTTGGTTTTATCGTCTTCTGAAATGTTAACTAGATTTTGAACTTCGGCTAGTTTTGATTCTAAAGCATCTAGTGCAGTTTGTCTATCATCTAAACCAACTGCCTTATTTAAGGCCTCAGTTAATTGTTTTA
>NZ_JAOXHI010000017.1:0-1332 GCF_025779955.1 Mycoplasma enhydrae | reverse complement strand
TAAACATATCCCCTATTAGTGGACTACCACAAATGGAGGATATGTTTTTTATTATGAAAAAATATAAGACAAGAATATTTTTATACAAGTTGTGTATGAGAGTGCTTACTGGAGAAAAAATTCCAGATATATGCAATGATTTAGTTAACTGTGGTTATTTGCCAAAAGCAATGAAATATACCGGACAAAAAGGATATAATAGTGCTCATTATCTTTATAATTTCTATTATAGATTCCTAAAAATTGGAATTTATGCAATTGTTTCACATCAAGGGGGATATAAAAATATGCCAAAAAAAGGTTTAACTAAAAAAGAATTAGAAGAAAAACGAAGAAAAAGACATGATGAGTTGCTAAGAAAATTGACCCCAGAGGAATTGCTTGAGATTGTTAAGATTCAAGAAGAGATACTAACAACTAAAATTTCAAAAAAAGAATTATATGAAGAAATTCAAAACAAAATAAAGAAGAAAAATTCTCTTTCTCCAAGAAAAATATGCGAAGCTTTATATATTTCTAAATCATACTTTTACAAGCTTTCAAAAAATATAATTTCACATGATATGCGTTTTAGAAAAGATGTAATTAGAGTCAAAAAAATTATCTCTGAAGAATTTAAAGTTAATAGAGGAAATTTTGGTGCAAGAAGAATACATGCTATTTTAAAAGAAAAATATCAACTTAATATAAGCTATAAAACTGTATATAAGTATATGAATTCAATGAATTTAAAATCAGTTATTCGAGCTAAAAATAAAAGAAGAATAGATAGAAAAAATACTAATTATAGTATTGAAAATCGCTTGAATAGAAACTTTAAGAATGACACATTTAACAATGTTTTATGTACAGATGTAACTTATATAAAGTGAAATAGTCAATTTATATATTTAAGTGCTGCAATAGATTTAAGAAATAATGAAATAGTTGGCTGAAGTCATTCTAAAAGAAATGATTTAGAACTTGTTAAAGACACTTTTAAAAAGATCAATCTTTCAAACTATTCATTAATTCATTCAGATCATGGTTTTCAATATTCGTCAAATTGATTCAGAGAAATGATTGCAAAAAATAATTTGTTACAATCAATGTCAAGAATTGGTAATTCTCTTGATAACCGTCCAATTGAATATTGATTTTCAATTTTAAAAGAAGAATGTTTAAGAAAATACCAGCTAAATGACTTAAAATATGACCAAATAATAGAGCTAATTACTGACTTTATAAATTACTATAATAATATTAGAATACAAATTAAACTAAAAAACCTCTCTCCGTGTCATTACATGAGAAAGGTTTAATTGATTTGTCCACTAATAGGGGACATGTTTA
>NZ_JAOXHI010000016.1:0-4062 GCF_025779955.1 Mycoplasma enhydrae | reverse complement strand
ACAAGCACTAAAAGATGCCAAAGATGCACTAGACAGAATTGTTAAAGAAGCCCTTCAACAAGCAGATAATGCTTTAGAAGAAGCTGAAAATAATAAAAATAGTGAAGATAAAGCAAAATTAACTGAAGTTCTTGGAAAATTAGCAAGCGCTAAAACAAAATTAGAAGACGCTAAAAAAGAAACAGAAAAAGCAGGCGATGTTGCAAGTACTAAAAAAATTACAGATAAAATTGCTGAAATCAATGCTAAAACCACTCTAATCGAAGCTAGAAAAGCAGCAGTTGAACTAAAAGAACAACAAATTGCCGCTGAAAAAGCCAAAATCAAAAAGCAAATTGAAGATCTAGAACAAAAAACCAAAGATGTTGAAGGTGTTTTAAATTCTTCTAATAAATCAGATATAGTTAATGCTAAAAATGATCTTGAACAAGAAATTAAAAATGCTCAAGAACTATATGATAAAAATAAAGATGAACCTAAACTTAATGATGATAATAAAACCTTAAAAGATAAAATTGATGCTGCTCAAGAAACCTTAAATAAAGCAGCTGAAGCAATTGAAAAAATTGAAAATAAAGAACAAGAAATTAAGACTAAAATTCTTGAAGCTACTACAGAACTAGATAAATCTAATGAAGCTGCTAAAGAAGCCTTAAAAGGTGAAGATTTAGATAAACTTAAAGCAGCTCAAGATCCTTTAAATAAAGCAATTGAAAAAGCTAAAGAAGCTATTCAAAAAGCTAAAGATAACAATTTAGAAGATGAAGCTAAAGATTTAAAACAAAAACTACAAGAAGCTGAACAAACCAAACAAGCTCTAGATAATAAAGTAAAAGCTAAAGAAGCTGAGGATCTAGCAAGTAATAAGCAAAAAATAACTAATGCTATCCAAGGGTTAGATGAGGCTATAAACGTAGTAGATGAAGCTTTAAAAGCTGAACACAAACATAATTTAGCTAAAGCAGCTGATGCATTAAATAAAATAAATACTGCTTTAGAAGCAGCTAATAATACTAAAAATGAACTAGAACCTAAAAAGGATAATTTTAAAGCTGAATTTAAAGAACTAGAAAATAAAATCAAAATTGCTGAACAAAAACAAGCAGATATTTTAGCTCGTAAAAATCAAATTGATCAAGAAAGAAACGATGCTAAACAACAATTAAAAGATATTCAAAAATCTTTTGAAGAAAACTCAAATCATTATGATACTAACAAAGATAATTTAGCAGAAGTAGAAAAATCAATAGCAGCTTTTGAAAAAAATAAAACAGATATTGAAAAATTACTACAAAAACTTGATGACATTAGCTTTGATGATCCCAAAGTTGAAGCTGATGCATTAAAAACCAATATTATAAATAAACTAACTGAAGCGAGAAATCAAAAATCAGCACTAGAAACAGCTGCAGAACAAGAAAGACAAAGAATTGGTCAACTAAAACAAAACTTAAATACTGCCAAAGAAGCTTTAAAGCAATTAACTGAAACCTTAAATAAGGCAGTTGGTTTAGATGATAGACAAACTGCACTAGATGCTTTAGAATCGAAACTAGCCGAAGTTCAAAACTTAGATAGTATTTCAAATGATGATAAAACTAAAAATGCTAAAACTGAATATGATGCTTTCAAATCAGCTTATGATGATGCTAATAATTTAGTTGCAACTCAAAAACAACAAATTAAACAAGCTAAAGAAGAAATTGAAAACAAAGTTAAAGATCTAGAACAAAAAGCTAAAGAAGCTATTCAAAAGGTTGACACAGCTATTGCAGATAATAAAGCAACTGATTTACAAACTTCATTAACAGAATTAGGTGACTTAGAAACTAAACTAGATGATTTAATTAAAGAGATTGAACCTAAAAAATACAAAGCTCAAACTGGTAAAGCTAAAGATTTATTAAAAAATGTTAAATCTAAAAAAGATGAAGTTAACCAAAAACTAAATGCTGAAAATAATAGAATTAATAAAGTTAAAACTGAATTAGAAAAAGCTAAAAATGATTTAGCAGCTGCTAAACAAAAAGCAACTGATAATATTAATAATATTGATGAGCTTAAAAAAGCTATTGTTGCTTTAGAAGCCCAAAAAACTACTTCTCAAGGCAAATATGATGAACATAATATACCTATTAACCAAGCTGTTGGTGAACTTCAAACAGCTTTAGATAATCTAAAAGATGAATTAAGTGGTATAGATGCATTTATAACTGACTTAAAACAAAAACAAGCAGATAATGAAAAAGAAGTTAAAGATAAATTAGATGATGCTTTAAAGAAAGCTGAAGATGCCATTAAAAAAGCAGATGAAGCCGGTACTGATAAATCCAAATTAGATGAAGCTAAAGACGATTTAGAAAAAGCCAAGGAAGCCTTAGAAGAAGCAAAACAAAAAGCTGAAGAAAAAGGTGATGCTGATTCAGCTAAACAAGCTGAAGATAAAGCAAAAGAAGTAACTGATAAATTAGCTGAAATCAATAATAAATTAGATGATACCATTGCAAAAGAAATTGATGGTGCAACTACAGCATTAAAAAATGCTATTGATAATCTAAATTCAAAAGATGGAGTTGATGAACTAACTACAGAACTGCCAAAATTTGAAGATGAAATTACTAAAGCTAAAGCCGTTTATGATAAATATAATAAAGATGAATACAAAAACAAAGTTTCAGTCCCTGAAAAATTAGAAGCACTAAAAAACACTTTAGATCAAGCAACCACTCTTAAAACAACTAAAACAAATGATAGAGATACTAAAAAACAAGCTACTGAAACTAAATATACTGAAGCTGAAACTGCTAAAAATGAGGCATTTACAGAAGCAAATGATGCTGGTGAGGATTCAACTAAATTAGCGGCAGCTTTAGAGAAACTAAGAGCAGCAAGACAAAAAGCAGCTGATGCCAAGGCTTTAGCTATTACTAATAAATATAAAGAATACGAAACCAAAGCTGAAAACTTAGAAAAAGCAATTGATGATAAAATTACTGAAACACAGGAAGCTCTAGACAATGCCAAGGGTGAAGATGCTAGAGTTGACGCTTTAGAAAAAGACTTAAAAGAAGTTATTAAAAACCTTGAAGCAAAACGTAATGAAGCTAATGCTGCTAAAGGTAACATTGATTCATTGGACAGAATCCTACCTGATTTAAACACTTTAAACACCAATGCTATTCAAAAACACAATGATGAAAACAAACCAGAAAACACTAAGCATCAAAAACTTGATGTTGTTCTAAAACAACTAAAAATGCTAACTGATGAAGTTAGTGGTATTTACAATGCTCTAAATACAGAGAATACTAAAGATAAAAAAGAAATAACAGATGCTTTAGCTAAAGAAAAAGAAGCATTTAATAATTTAAAACAAGAAGTTAAAAATGCTATAGATTCAAAAAATATTACCGATCTTAAGAAAGTAATTGAAAAACTAAAAGAAATTAAAGAAAATGCTGAAAAAGTTAAAAATAGTGCAACTTCAAAACACTATTCAGCTAAAGAAACAGAAGCACAAGCCTTAATTACTGACATAACTAAGTCTATAAAAGAAGCAGATGATGCTTTAAAAGAAGCAGAACAAAGTGAACAAGACAGAATTAACACAGTTAAAGAAGCACTAAAGAACGCTACACAAAGTTTATTAGCTAAAAAACAAGAATTAGATGGCAAAACTAAATATGATGAAATTAATTTAGCTGTCGGAACCACTAACACTGAAATAGAAAGTGCAAAAAATGTTCTAAGACAACACAATATTGATAAAAATAAGGCTATCGCTGAACTAAAAACTGAATTGGACAATTTAACTAATACAATTTCAGATACCGAAACATCGATTACAGCTGCTGAAACTAAAGCCGCAACAATTAAAACTAAGCATGAAGGTTTATATAAAACTTTTAAAGACACTGATTATAAAAACGCTGAAACTCTAGCTAAAAATACAGGTACAGAAATTGTTAAAATTAATCAAGCAATTCAAGCATATGAAAAAGCTCTAACTAAAGTCAGTGAGATAAAAACTAATGCTAATAATGATGGTTACACTGATTTAGA
>NZ_JAOXHI010000015.1:0-4731 GCF_025779955.1 Mycoplasma enhydrae | reverse complement strand
AAAAAACAAAACAAAAACATAATAACCAAAATCAAATTTTAAGAGTTTGATCCTGGCTCAGGATGAACGCTGGCTGTGTGCCTAATACATGCATGTCGAGCGAGGTTTCTTTTGAAATCTAGCGGCGAATGGGTGAGTAACACGTGCTTAATCTACCCTTTAGATTGGAATACCTAATGGAAACATTGGCTAATGCCGGATACGCATGGAACCGCATGGTTCTGTTGTGAAAGGAGCTCCAAAGCTCCGCTAAAGGATGAGGGTGCGGAACATTAGTTAGTTGGTAGGGTAATGGCTTACCAAGACTATGATGTTTAGCCGGGTCGAGAGACTGAACGGCCACATTGGGACTGAGATACGGCCCAAACTCCTACGGGAGGCAGCAGTAGGGAATCTTCCACAATGAGCGAAAGCTTGATGGAGCGACACAGCGTGCACGATGAAGGTCTTCGGATTGTAAAGTGCTGTTATAGGGAAAGAACACCTGGTTGAGGAAATGCTTCCAGGCTGACGGTACCCTGTCAGAAAGCGATGGCTAACTATGTGCCAGCAGCCGCGGTAATACATAGGTCGCAAGCGTTATCCGGAATTATTGGGCGTAAAGCGTTCGTAGGCTGTTTATTAAGTCTGGAGTCAAATCCCGGGGCTCAACCCCGGCTCGCTTTGGATACTGATAAACTAGAGTTAGATAGAGGTAAGCGGAATTCCATGTGAAGCGGTGAAATGCGTAGATATATGGAAGAACACCAAAGGCGAAGGCAGCTTACTGGGTCTATACTGACGCTGAGGGACGAAAGCGTGGGGAGCAAACAGGATTAGATACCCTGGTAGTCCACGCTGTAAACGATGATCATTAGTCGGTGGAGGATTCACTGACGCAGCTAACGCATTAAATGATCCGCCTGAGTAGTATGCTCGCAAGAGTGAAACTTAAAGGAATTGACGGGGACCCGCACAAGCGGTGGAGCATGTGGTTTAATTTGAAGATACGCGGAGAACCTTACCCACTCTTGACATCCTTCGCAAAGCTATAGAGATATAGTGGAGGTTAACGGAGTGACAGATGGTGCATGGTTGTCGTCAGCTCGTGTCGTGAGATGTTTGGTCAAGTCCTGCAACGAGCGCAACCCCTATCTTTAGTTACTAACGAGTCAAGTCGAGGACTCTAGAGATACTGCCTGGGTAACTGGGAGGAAGGTGGGGATGACGTCAAATCATCATGCCTCTTACGAGTGGGGCAACACACGTGCTACAATGGTCGGTACAAAGAGAAGCAATATGGCGACATGGAGCAAATCTCAAAAAGCCGATCTCAGTTCGGATTGGAGTCTGCAATTCGACTCCATGAAGTCGGAATCGCTAGTAATCGCAGATCAGCTATGCTGCGGTGAATACGTTCTCGGGTCTTGTACACACCGCCCGTCACACCATGGGAGCTGGTAATACCCAAAGTCGGTTTGCTAACCTCGGAGGCGACCGCCTAAGGTAGGACTGGTGACTGGGGTGAAGTCGTAACAAGGTATCCCTACGAGAACGTGGGGATGGATCACCTCCTTTCTACGGAGTACATTGTTATGGAAAAATTATTCGTATCCAGTTTTGAGAGATTTATCTCTCTTGTTCTTTGAAAACTGAATATCGACATTGAAAAATTAAAATTATTAATATTTCAAAGTTTAGATCAACCTATAGAATAAACATCTATAATAAAAAGACAAAACAATAGGTCATACATAAATATAAATTAAAACTATTAAACAAGATAAGAGTTTTTGGTGAATGCCTTGGGTCTGGAAGTCGATGAAGGACGTGATTACCTGCGATAAGCCTCGGTTAGCTGGAAATAAGCTGTGATCCGGGGATTTCCGAATGGGGAAACCTAGTTGAGCTAATACCTCAATTATCATATCGATGAATACATAGTCGAATGAAGAGACACGCTGTGAATTGAAACATCTCAGTAGCAGCAGGAAAAGAAAATAAAGAATGATTCCCTCAGTAGTGGCGAGCGAAAGGGGAAAAGCCTAAACCAGCATTCGTTGCTGGGGTTGTAGGACTACATTTAGAGTTACAAAATTTACATATAGCAGAATAAGTTGGAATGCTTAAACATAGAAGGTGAAATTCCCGTATGCGAAATGTGTAAATCTCGTTGTAGTATCCTGAGTAGGGCGGGGCACGTGAAACCCTGTTTGAATCCGCCGGGACCACCCGGTAAGGCTAAATACTAACCAGACACCGATAGCGAACTAGTACCGTGAGGGAAAGGTGAAAAGAACCCCGGGAGGGGAGTGAAATAGATTCTGAAACCAATTACTTACAGTTAGTCAAAGCCCGTTAATGGGTGATGGCGTACATCTTGCAGAATGGACCGGCGAGTTATGTCAACATGCAAGGTTAAGTGGATTAAAGCGAAGCCGTAGAGAAATCGAGTCTTAATAGGGCGCTTTAGTATGTTGATATAGACCCGAAACCAGGTGATCTACCCATGAGCAGGTTGAAACTTAGGTAACACTAAGTGGAGGACCGAACCGTAGTACGCTAAAAAGTGCCCGGATGACTTGTGGGTAGGGGTGAAATTCCAATCGAACTTGGAGATAGCTGGTTCTCTCCGAAATAGCTTTAGGGCTAGCGTGTAGTGTTAAGTGATGGGGGTAGAGCACTGAATATGGAATGGCGGCGCCTAGCCGTACTGACTATAATCAAACTCCGAATACTATCATGAATTACTATGCAGTCGGTACATCGGTGATAACGTCGATGCACGCGAGGGGAACAACCCAGATCGTCAGCTAAGGTCCCAAAATTGTGTTAAGTGAGAAAGGTTGTGGAGTTTCTTAAACAGCTAGGATGTTGGCTTAGAAGCAGCCATCGTTTAAAGAGTGCGTAATAGCTCACTAGTCGAGAGACTCTGTGCCGATAATTTAACGGGACTAAAACACAATACCGAAGCTACGGGCATGAAAATGCGTTAGGAGAGCGTTGTAAGGGCATTGAAGCCAGACTGTGAAGACTGGTGGAGCGCTTACAAGTGAGAATGCCGGTATGAGTAACGATTCAGAGTGAGAATCTCTGACGCCTATTGGGGAAGGTTTCCTGGGCAAGGTTCGTCCACCCAGGGTTAGTCGGGCCCTAAGACGAGGCCGAAAGGCGTAGCCGATGGACAACAGGTTAATATTCCTGTACTACCTTTATGAATGTGATGGAGTGACGGGGGAGGATAATACTACCACTTATTGGATTGTGGGGTAAGTAGTAACTGGGTTATGTAGGCAAATCCGCATAACTTAACCGGGAGCTACGATGCATAGTGAAAGGGCAACCAAGTAGCGAATTGTATGATTTCATACTTCTTAAAAAAGCTTCTAGCGCTAAATTCATAGAGACCCGTACCGAGAACGAACACACGTCCCCAAGATGAGTATTCTAAGGCGAGCGAGAAAACTAATGTCAAGGAACTCTGCAAAATCATCCCGTAAGTTCGCAAGAAGGGATGCCCACCCTAAAAAGTGGGCCGCAGTGAATAGTAAGGGGGAACTGTTTATCAAAAACACAGCTCTATGCTAAGTCGTAAGACGATGTATATGGGGTGACTCCTGCCCAGTGCCCGAAGGTTAAGCAAAGGTGTTAGCTTTATGCGAAGCATTGATGTGAAGCCCGGGTGAACGGCGGCCGTAACTATAACGGTCCTAAGGTAGCGAAATTCCTTGTCGGCTAAATACTGACCTGCACGAAAGGAGTAATTATCTCTTAACTGTCTCGACATTAGACTCGGTGAAATTATGGTTCCGGCGAAGACGCCGGAGACCCGCATCTAGACGAAAAGACCCCGTGGAGCTTTACTATAACTTCATATTGAAGTTTGATTTAACTTGTGTAGGATAGGTGGGAGACTATGATGCTTGGACGCTAGTCCAAGTGGAGTCAGCGTTGAAATACCACCCTTGTTACGTTGAACTTCTAACTTATTGCCATGATCTGGCAAGAGGACAGTGTGTGGTGGGTAGTTTGACTGGGGCGGTCGCCTCCTAAAGGGTAACGGAGGCGTTCAAAGTTACACTCAATACGGTCAGAAACCGTATCAAAGAGCATAAAGGTAGAAGTGTGATTGACTGTGAGACCTACAAGTCGAGCAGGTGCGAAAGCAGGACTTAGTGATCCGGCGGTTCTTCGTGGAAAGGCCGTCGCTCAACGGATAAAAGCTACCCCGGGGATAACAGGCTTATCTTTCCCAAGAGATCACATCGACGGGAAGGTTTGGCACCTCGATGTCGGCTCATCGCATCCTGGAGCTGGAGTCGGTTCCAAGGGTTGGGCTGTTCGCCCATTAAAGCGGTACGCGAGCTGGGTTCAAAACGTCGTGAGACAGTTTGGTTCCTATCTGATGTGGGCGTTGGAATATTGATGAGAGCTACTCTTAGTACGAGAGGACCGGAGTGGACGTACCGATGGTGTGCCAGTTGTTTCGCCAGAAGCATAGCTGGGTAGCCAAGTACGGCAGGGATAACCGCTGAAAGCATCTAAGCGGGAAGCCCCCTCAAAGATGAGTATTCCCTATTAAATTCCTTATAGACTATGAGGTTGATAGGCTGGAGGTGTAAGTACAGCAATGTATTCAGCTGACCAGTACTAATAAATTGATTGGTTTAATAGTGATTCTATAGAAGTAATCTAAATTATTTATCGATATTCAGTTTTCAGAGAACAAATTAAGCGATGAGCCGCAAAAAA
>NZ_JAOXHI010000014.1:0-9165 GCF_025779955.1 Mycoplasma enhydrae | reverse complement strand
CAGCAATGTATTCAGCTGACCAGTACTAATAAATTGATTGGTTTAATAGTGATTCTATAGAAGTAATCTAAATTATTTATCGATATTCAGTTTTCAGAGAACAAATTAAGCGATGAGCCGCAAAAAAACTTAAATCCTTAAAGGGATTTTTTTATTATTAAAATTTGAGTTTTATATGTCTTAAATTTAGAATTTAATTAACCTAATCATTTATAATTAATTAATTATGAAAAAGGGAATTATTAAGAATAATTTAGGCTATGGAGGTGACTTATTTGTCTACCAAGACAAAGAAATGTTTAATTATTCAGTTGATACTATTTTATTAGGTAATTTTGTATCAATTAATCGCAACGTTTCTAATGTTTTGGAAGTAGGCACCAATAATGGTGCACTTTCGATTTTTATAGCTTCACGGTCAAAAAAAATTTCTATAGATGCAATAGAAATTTTGCCCAAAGCAGCCAGTTTAGCTAAAAGAAATGTTGAACTAAATAATCTTAATAATCAAATAAATGTCATTGAGGCTGATTATAAGGAATATGCTAAAGATTATGCTTTTAAGTGTGGTAATAAGCAAGCTAAAAAATATAGTTTAATAGTAGCAAATCCACCTTATTACAATGAAGATTATAATCAACCGAGACTAAAGGGAACTCTTGAAAAGAAATTAGCCACTCATGAAATAAATTTAAATTTAGAACAACTAATTAGTTTATCTTCTAAAATTATTGAGCAAAAAGGCTATTTTAGTGTCGTTATGCCAATAGCAAGATATGTTGATTTAATTGTTTTATTAAGAAAATACAATTTTGAGCCCAAAAGAGTTCAATTAGTATATACAAGAATTAATAGCCAACCTAAATTCTGTTTAGTAGAAGCACGATTTAACTCAGGTTGAGGTACTTTTTTTGAACGCAATATATATTTACACAATGATGATTTAAATGACCATTCTTATCGTATTGAAACTAAAAAACTATATGTACCAATTAAAGCTAAAGGAGAAAAATAATTATGTCTAAAATAAATAAAAAAACTTTTTATATAACTACACCTATTTATTATCCTAGTGGTAATTTACACATTGGACATTTACTAACTACTACATTAGCTTGAGTATATAAGAATTTTAAAAAATCACAGGGTTATGATACATTTTTTAGTACTGGTATCGATGAGCATGGGCAAAAAATTCAAAAAAAAGCTGAAGAAAATAATTTAAGTCCTCAAAAATATGTTGATATTGAATCAAATAAGTTTATAGATCTTTGAAATAAACTTGATATCGACTATGATTTTTATAGTCGCACTACTAATAAAAATCATGAAGATTTTGTTTTAAAAGTATTTGACAAATTATATGAAAAGGGCTACATTTATAAAGATAAATATATTGGACTTTATTCAGTTAGTGATGAAGAGTATTTAACTCCAACACAAGCAATTCTAAAGGATAATAAATACTACCATCCCACTTCTAATCATTTATTGCAACAAATTGAAGAAGAAAGTTACTTTTTTGATATGAAAAAACTTCATCCTTGAATTAAGGAATTTTTTGAAACAAATCCTGAGTTTTTAACTAATAAAAGTACACATAAAGAATTAATGAATAACTTTTTAGCTAAGGATTTAGAAAACCTATCAATAACCCGAATTTCTTTTGATTGAGGTATTAAGATTTCAAATCAAAAATATAAAGATGATAATCAACATGTTATTTATGTCTGGCTAGATGCTTTATTTAGTTATTTAAGTGCTTTAGGAATAGAATCAAAAGATGATAGTGCTTACAAAAAGTACTGAAAAAACGGAACTGAAAGAGTACATGTACTTGCAAAAGAAATAGCAAGATTCCATGCTATTTATTGACCGATATTTTTAAAAGCCTTAGATATTAATTTGCCTACCAAAGAAGTGATACATTCATGAATAATTACTCCAGAAGGCAAAATGTCAAAATCAAAAGGTAATGTTGTTGATCCAATTCCTTTAATAGGAAAATATGGCAATGAACCAATAAAATACTTTTTTAGTTCACAAATTAATATTAATAATGATTTTGCTTTCACTGAAGAATTATTAATAAATGTCTTAAATGCTGATTTAGCTAACAACTTTGGAAATCTAGTTAATAGAACTATTAAAATGGTTAATCAAAATTTTGCAAATGGTACTAATTATGTTGAGACAAATTTAGAAGTAATTGATAAAAACATCCTCTCAGAATTAGATAATACTTATAAAAAATATGTTGAATATATGAATGATTTTCAAGCAGATAAAGCCTTAAAATTAGCCATATCTTTATCTTCAAAATTGAATGAATATATTGACTTAACTCAACCATGATTATTAAAAAATAATCTTGAACGTTTAAATATAGTTTTAAATGTTTTATTAAATGGAATATATACTGTTGCTTTAATGTTATCAATAGTGATGCCTAAAAAATGTAATCTAATTTTAAAATTCTTAGGCCAAAAAGAATTAAAAAAAGAAGCTATTAATGCCTTCAATAAATTTGATAATATTGCACCTAACGCAACTGAAGTTTTATTTGCTAGAATAGATAAACAAAAACACTAAAACCCAAATCTCTCAGATTATCAATCTGAGTTTTTTTAGGCCTTTTTTTGATAAAATTAAGCAATGAAATTTATTGATGAAGTTAATGTTGTAGTGATAGCTGGAAAAGGTGGTGATGGTATCATCAGTTTTAGGCGTGAAGCACATGTTGATAAAGGTGGTCCTGATGGTGGAGATGGCGGCTTAGGTGGTTCAATTTATTTTCAAGGTGACTCTGGCCAAAATACACTTTTACCATTTTATTATCAGAATAAACTTAAAGCTGAAGATGGTGAAAATGGTAAACCTAAAAATGCTTACGGAAGAAGTGGAAAAGATTTGATAATAAAAGTTCCGCTTGGAACAATGGTTTATAGAGATAAACAACTAATAGCTGATGTTATTTCTGAAGAAAAATACTTGATAGCTAAAGGTGGCCAAGGTGGTAGAGGAAACTTAAAATTTAAATCTTCAAAAAATACAGCTCCGCGAATATGTGAAAATGGCACACCTGGAGAAAAATTTGATTTACACCTAACTTTAAAAGTTTTAGCAGATGTAGGTTTTTTAGGTAAACCTAGTGCTGGTAAAAGCACATTGCTATCATTAATATCTAATGCAAAACCAAAAATAGCTGATTATGATTTTACGACCCTAAGTCCACAATTGGGACTTGTTAAATATTATGATAATTCTTTTGTTGCAGCTGACTTACCCGGATTAATTGAAAAAGCCTCAGAAGGAAAAGGGCTGGGAATTCAGTTTTTAAAACATATTGAACGTTGTAGAGTTATATGTCACATAATTGATTTTGGTTCTGATTATAAAGATCCAATCAAAGATTATGAAGCCATAAATTATGAGCTTAAATCATATAATTTAAAACTTGAAAATTTACCTCAAGTAATAATTGCTAACAAAAGTGATTTAGATAACTTTGATTCAAATTTAAAGAAATTTAAAAAAGCATATCCAAACCTAAAAATTATTGAAAATTCTTCATTTACTCAACTTAACATTGAAGAAATTAAAAAAGAATTATGAAACACTTTACAAAAAACTCCACAATCAATTATTGATGAAACTAAAGATAATGAAGATGTTGTAGTTATTAGACTAGAAACTAAACCAATTGAAATTATCAAAATTAATAATGATACATATGAGATTGTAGGAGAAGAGGTATTTAAAGTTTGCGATAAAATACCAGTTATTTCTCAAGATAATTTATGGAGATTTAATGCTAAATTAAAAGGCTTAGGCGTGTTTGAGTTGATTAAAAATTCTAATGTTAAAGATGGCGATACAATCAAAATTAGGGACTATGAATTTACATGAAATAGTGAAGAATTCTAAGTATTAGAGCACAAAATTATCAAGAACGACATTGACACATAGTGTTGTTCTTTTTGATAGTTTTTATTTTCGAAAACATTGATTTTTCAATACAAAACGCTAAAAAAATGTTCAAAATTACCTTTTCAGTACTCAATAAAATAATAAATTATTTAAAAACATTATAATTTAAAAGGATACATCTTTTGTGGGACAAATATAAACATATAAATGTGGGTGTATCTAAAGTTCGAATTTTATTTATATTTAAATTTATATGAAAGGAAATATTATGGCCGAAGAACAAATGGTTGTTACTTCAAGCACAAAGAAAAAAATTAGTTTCTTTGCAGCTATAATGGTTGTTATCGGCGCATCAATTGGGGTTGGAATTTTTCTAAGATCTAAAACAGTTCTAGAATATTCAGCCGGAAATATTGCATTATCACTTGCAACATGATTGATTGCTGGTTTTGCTGTAATTACTTTGGCACTAGCTTTAGTTGAAGTTGCCTCAGGGCGTAATGACAACTTAGGTATGATCGGTTGAACAAAAGCTTTTAATACATTGTATATTTATAAAGCTAATAAGTTCTTTATGACTTACCTATATCTTCCATTTACATACTTCTTCATGCCTTACTATGTAATTGTTCAATTCCAAGATGGATTACAAGGTTTTGGTATGGAAACTAACTTTGGTGGCTCAAGTTCAGCCCCATGATTCTACTTTTTAATTGGATTAGTATTGACATTGTGAATGCTATTTTCAGCAGGTCTAAGTGGACGTGCAGGAAATATTCAAAACTTAATTATTACATCAGTTAAGTTCATTCCTTTAGTAGCTATTGTTATTATTGGATTTGTTTACTTCTCACAACGTCTAAGCCAAGAACCAACTACTATCTGAACTCCGATAACAGTAGATTCATTATTTAAAAAAGAATCTACTTCATTCTTAAAATTAACTCCAGTACTGGGAATTTTCGGATCATTAGCTGGTATCTTCTTTGCTTTTGATGGATTTTATGTTTCAGCTGGTATTCAATCAGAAATGAAAAATCCAGAAAAAACTCCTGCAGCTTTAGTTATTGGTTTATTCTCAATGACATTAATGTACATTATCATTGCTGCAGCTATGTCACTAGGTGCTAAATCTGGTGGTTTCTACGACTTTGGTGGTTTACTAGAAAAAAGTGGACACAAATGAGCATTTGGTGTTATTAACATTATGATTGCAATTGGTGTTTTAGGTATTTTAAACGGTTTTTCAATGTGAGCAACTCGTTTTGTAGAAGACTTAATTAAGGAAGGTGAAATTTACATTCCTGCTAAGGCTTACAGATACATGAAACACTCAAATACTCCAATTGTGGGTATGTTATTCTGTCTAATATTATCATTACCATTTATGGTAGTGTTAACTGTAATTGGAGCATATGCATATATCGACAAATGAGATGTTGATGGTTCTAATGTTTACGGTGCAAATATTGGAAAATTATTATCATTCTCAGACCTAATGGCTGACTGAATGGCAGTATTCGCATTTGCATTCATTGCATTCTCGATAATTGGTGTTCTTGAAAATAGAAAGAAACATTTCATTGCCGTTAAAGAAAACAAACACACAGTTTGAGCAGGTTATATAGCTATTACAATGGTTATGTTAACCATGATTATTAAAATGTTAGACCCATTCTTATCATTAGGATTAGTATTAGGTCAATACATGAGAGAAGGTGCAGATGTTGCAAAACTAAAACCAGACTTAATTGCATATTCAGCAACATCAGGATTATTCATCCTATACATGGTAATTATGTTTGCTTCAACACCAATCGAAAAGAAAATTGCACTTTCAAAACAAATTAAATACGCACAAATTTTAAAATCAGAACTATGCGAATGTAAATCAGTAGCTTACTGTCCATGTAAGATTGCTGATGTTAAAGAAGCAAATGAATTAAACGAATTAGTTCTACATTCATATGCAACAGCTCGTTTAGCATAATTTTAAAATTAAATATTTAATTCTTTTTAATCAAAGGCCAATACCAAATAGGTATTGGTTCTTTTTTAATATTATTTAATTAATATGTTGTAACATTTTATTATTGTGATAATAACTAAGAATAGTATTTTAAGGAAGATAATGAAGAATAATGAACAAGCCAATTTAGAAATAACAGATGATTTAATTCAAACCAATATGAAATTAGGCATAAGTGATGATGAAGTTATTTTAAGGCAACAAAAATACGGCCCTAACGAACTAATTAAATCTAAAAAAATGAATTATTTCTTAGTTTATCTAGCACAGTTTAAAGATATTCTTGTAATCATATTAATGTGCGCAGCATTACTATCTTATATATTTGCAATTGTTAGTGGAATTCGGAATAAATGAGTTTTTGATTCTAAATTAATTATTGAATTTGTAGAGCCTTCAATAATTTTATTTGTTGTATTAACTAATTCCCTCATTGGTGCTATTCAAGAAATAAAAAGCGCTAAGGCAGTTGATGCATTAGCTAAGCTTAGTCCCTTATATTCTAAAGTTATTCGCAATGGCTCATTAGTTAATCTTAAGGCCTCAGAAATAACTATCGGTGATATAGTTATGCTAGAGCCTGGAGATGTTGTTCCTGCTGATGGATATTTATTATTTTCATCTAATTTATCTGCCATTGAAAGTTCATTAACAGGCGAAAGTGAACCTGCTCAAAAAGACTATAATGCTAAAAGAGATCTTGATTTAGCTTTAGCAGATAGAAAATTCATGATGTATTCATCATCAATTATTTCTACAGGAACAGGTTATTTAGTGGTTAGTGCTATCGGCCAAAAAACAGAAATTGGCAAAATATCTTCATTAGTAAATAATGAAAAGCAATCCGTGAGTCCATTGCAACTAAAAATTAATAAGTTAGGAAAAATATTTGGTTATGTAGGTATTGCTTTATTTTTAGCAAGTATCATTATGCAATTACTATTTGCAATTCCTAATACTGCTCATTTTAGAGAAAATTCATTCTGAAGTACAGTGATAGTAAATGGAATTTCTTTAGCAGTAGCTGCAATTCCTGAAGGTTTAATTGCATTTAGTTCTATTATTCTCGCCATTGGTATTCAAAGAATGGCTAAGAAAAATGCTATAGTTAAGGATTTAATGGCGGTGGAATCTTTAGGAAGTTGTGCAGTCATTTGTTCCGATAAAACAGGAACACTAACACAAAACAAAATGACAATTGTTAATCTTTATGATTGTAAAAGTAACAAACTCCAAAATCTTGATTTAACCAAAAACAATTTAGACTCTGAGTTTAGTAATTTAATCAAATACGGCTCTATTTGTTCAGAAGCAAATCTGGCGTTTGAAAATAATGAATACAAACAAGTTGGAGATCCTACTGAACTAGCATTTTTATACGCACTTCAAAAACATTTTAATAATGAAACTAAAGTCAATTTAGAAAAATTATATCCTCGTGAATTTGTTATTCCTTTTGATTCAGAACGCAAATTTATGACTTCAATTAATTACATAAACAATAAGTATATTGTAATCACTAAGGGTGCGCCTGATGTTTTAATAAGTAAGTCAAATATTGACATTAAAGAGAAAGACAAATTATTTAAGATTAATAATGAATGAGCTAATAAAGCATATAGAGTTTTAGCAATATGCTCAAAAGAAATAGCCTACGAACAAGTTAAAAAACTTAAAAACATGCAATTAAATGAACAAATCAAATTTTTGGAAAAAAACCTAAATTTTGAAGGTTTAGTTGCAATGATTGATCCACCTAGAGAAGAAGCAAAATCTGCTATTGAAATATGTAGAAGTGCTGGTATTAAACCAATCATGATTACTGGTGATAATATTAACACTGCCGTGGCAATAGCTAAAAGTTTAGATATATATCGCCCTAATGATAAAACTTTAACGGGAATAGAATTAGATGCTTTAAGCGACGAAGAATTAAGTCAAAATATTGAAAAATATTCTGTTTATGCTCGTGTTAAACCGGAAGATAAATTAAGAATAGTTAAAGCATGACAAGCTCGAAATCAAGTGGTCGCTATGACTGGTGATGGTGTAAATGATGCACCTGCTTTAAAAGCTGCTGATATTGGATGCGCAATGGGCATTACAGGCACAGAGGCATCTAAACAAGCAGCTGACATGATATTATCAGACGATAATTTTTCAACAATAGTTAGTGCAGTTGAAAATGGGCGTTCAATTTATCAAAAAATTAAGAATGTTATTCAAAACTTATTAATTACTTCAATTGCAGAAATCATTTTAGTATTCTTTGGTTTAATAATTTTTAAAATTATTTTTAATAATTGATCTGAATTAGCAAATAAAGAAATATATATTCTTTCGGCAACACAATTACTATGAATTAATTTATTTACGCATGGTTTTCCTGCTATTGCTTTAGGATTGCAAGATTCCAAAGAAAATTATATGAATAAAAGACCAATATCCAAATATGAATCCATTTTTGCCGGGTCCATGGGTATAAATACATTATGACAAGGAATATTGGTAGGCATAATTTCATTAGTGGCATATTTTTTAGGAGCTCTATGAGCTAAATATAATTCAGCTGATAACATTTTGGAAGCCGCTTCTACTGTAGCATTCTTAGTTTTAGGAATAACAGCTACATTTAATTCAATTAATTTAATGTCAAAAAAACCTGTAGTACTATCAAATCCAATTTTTTATTGAAAAGTATATGCTTCAGTTATATTTTCATTATTATTCTTATTATTAGTAGTATTTGTTAAACCAATAGCAAAAGTATTTAAAGGCTATGAAGGTTTTAAAGACTCACCTGCTTTATTGGCTTATGGTTTAGGTATACCATTAGTTTTAATACCAATATACTTTATTCATAAAATGACAATTTTAAGTCTTGAAAAAAGAAAAAATAAAATAGAAAAAATTAATGATTTCCGAATGATACTTAGTCCAAAAGAAATTAAACAAGCAAAAAGAAAAACAACAAGAATTAAATAGAATAAATTCAATTCAAAAACCATAAATAAATATTTTATATTTATAGTCGTTAAACAAACCCTTCATTTGTGATGTCTCACTAATACATGGTATGTAAACATATCCCCTATTAGTGGACTACCACAAATGGAGGATATGTTTTTTATTATGAAAAAATATAAGACAAGAATATTTTTATACAAGTTGTGTATGAGAGTGCTTACTGGAGAAAAAATTCCAGA
>NZ_JAOXHI010000013.1:0-10659 GCF_025779955.1 Mycoplasma enhydrae | reverse complement strand
CGCCGCTAGATTTCAAAAGAAACCTCGCTCGACATGCATGTATTAGGCACACAGCCAGCGTTCATCCTGAGCCAGGATCAAACTCTTAAAATTTGATTTTGGTTATTATGTTTTTGTTTTGTTTTTTTGTTATTTAAATAAATTAAATTGACGTTATGGTATTCGTATCCAGTTTTCAAAGAACTATCTCAAGTGGCCCTAAAATGAGAGCGCACTTTTAGAAGTATATACTAATTTTTAAAAAATTTACAAAATTATAAAAAATTTTAAAATATAAAAATGTCGCCGATTATTAGCGACATTTAGCGATATTTAAATTAGTATATAGATTCAATTCTAACTTTGTATTTTTTAGGTCCTTCTACTTCTACAGTTTCATTAACTTTACGATTTAAAATTGCTTTAGCTAAAGGAGAAGTATTTGAGATATTTCCAATAAAAGGATCAGCATCTAAAGCTCCTACAATTTTAATATCTAGAACTTTTTTAGTACTTAGGTTAAACAATTTTACTGATGAACCTAAAGCAACATGATTCTTTTTAGAATTTTCTTCAATAACTTCAGCATTTTCAATAATATGTTGAATTTTTAAAATTTCAGCTTCGATAGCAGCTTGCTTATCACGTGCTGCATCATATTCAGCGTTTTCTGATAAGTCACCTTGGTTTCTAGCTTCTTTAAGTTCCTCTATTACTAAAGGTCTTGCTTCTTCTTGTAAATAAACTAAACGTTTTTTGTACTCTTCAAGACTTTCTTTCGTTAAATATATCTTATCATCCATAAATTATTCTCCTTTTTCGACACGATCCTTGATATTACCTTTGGCTAAAAGTATAACACTTTTATTTTTAAACTTAAGTGTTTCATATCTTAAATTTAATTCTTTAAATAATGGATAATGGTTTTTGGCTTGCTTGTAGTTGGAAATTGAAAAAATTATCATTCCTTTATCATTTAAATATTGAAGATTTTGATTTAGATTGCTTTCTAAATTGGAATTACCATCATCAAAAAACAACATAAAATCTACATTGTTTTTTAGTTTTGTAGTGACTTGCAGCTTATCTAAAGATATTTCAGGATAGTTGTTAGCAATATTGGCTCTTATTTCTTGGTTAATGTCACCTTTATATAAAACATTAGTATCGTTTGATAAATTAGCTATTGAAAGGGCAATATAATCATCATTATCTTGTATAAAAATATTTTGATACTTATTTATATATATAGTATTAATTAAAAAGCACACTAAAAAATCATTTGCAAAATCCTTATATAGAGGTTTAATACCATTTAAAACTATGCCATAATTGGGATTATTAGCTTTTAGTTTAGCTATTTCAGTTTCTTCTGAAGGCGACAAGTATTTTTTAGCTACTTTTTTGCGATATCATAAGCTTAAAATTAAAACAATAATCGCAATTAATAAAACTACTACTATGGATATTACTAATCCAAGTCTTGTTTCGGGTGATATTTTTGAGCCTGAACCTTTTATTAAGGAATAATTAATTTGATTAGTCTTCATTATATTCTTCTTCAGCATCAGTCATTAGCTTATCCATAATGCTATTTCCATTTTGGTCAACTAATATGTTTTCTTCAAAAAAATCAGCAAGCAAATTTAGAATTATATCCATTTCACCTGCATCTTCTAGTTCTTCTAATCTACCATTAATTTCTTTAGTAAATATAAATGCTTCTCCATCAGTTAAAATAATATATTTTTCACCATTTTCCATTACATCAAAAACAACATGTAATTTAGTGTTGTCTTCTAAAATAACTTCTCTTTCAACTGAAAAAATATTAATTTTATTAAGGGTTTTTGATTTCTTTGTGTCTTTTTCCATAACTAATTCCTTTTTAAAAAATCTTCTAGTATTAATTGTGCTGATAATGAATCTTTTTTTGTTTTTCTTTTTTTGCCATCATATCCAGCTTCAAATAATATATTTTCAGCCATAATTGTGGTTTCTCGTTCATCTTGTAAATAAATTGGAATATTAAAGTGTGCTTTTAAGCGTTCATAGAATTTTAAAACCATTTTAGTACGAGGGCTAGGCTTAAGGTCCATTTTTAAAGGATAGCCCAATATTATGCCATCAATTTGATTACTAAATTCACTTTCATTTAAATAATAATCAATTCTTTTAATTACTTCTATAAAGTGTCATTCTTCGAATCTTAATACTTCTAGACCACTAGCGATGATATTATTTGGATCGCTAATGGCAAACCCACACGTTTTTGAACCTAAATCAAGTGCTAATTTACGCATTAATTAAACTCTTAATTTTTTCTAGTATTTCGGTTTCATTTAAGTTTGTTTCAAATGAACCTTGGCTTATAATCTTATTACCACCACCTTTAGCACTAAAATTTTGAGCTAAAGACTTGAATATGGTAGCTGAATCAAATGTTTTTGAAGCTATCATTAAAAAGCATTTGTTATCTTTTAGTGATAATGAAATAACTAAAGCTTGAGGGTTTGATTCTCGCAGTTGAATTGTTGCATTTTTTAAGATTGAATTATCAGATTCAATAACAAAATAAACTACTTTATTATTAAGTTTTATTGGTTCATATTTTGTTAAATCAATACTTTGGTTTTGTTTAGCTTTCAAGAATTTTTTATAATCTTCTCTAATATTTTGTTCTATTTCATCATATTTTGCTAATAAAGCTTGTTTTTCTAAAGCTGAATTAGGAATACTTAAATCATATTTAAATTGATATGAAGCATCAAATTGTTTATTGTTTTTTATTAATGATGCTAATAGTTCTTGTTTTTCAATTATTTCTTTTGCTAAATATTCATTAACTAACTTATTTGATGTAACAACTCTAAGACGATATATTCCAGTTCCTTTTGAATCAACAGAAATAATTTTAAAATCTTCAATTACACTTGAGTTTTCAACGTGTGTTCCTCCACAAAGATCTTTAGTTATACCTTCAAATTCAACAACTCTAACTTTATTGGCATCGTGATACTCTGATTCTTCAATTGTCATATATGCGCCCATTTCTTGGGCTTTTTGAATTGAAGTGACAATATATGTTCTTTTTGAAGCCATAGCAATATAATCTCGCATAATTTTTTCAATTTGTTTGATTTCTTGCTTAGTAGGACGATGGTCTAAACCAAAGTCAAAAGTAAAATGCTCAGGGTGAATATTTGAACCAAGTTGTTCAATTATATCGTTAGAATATGTTTTTCTTAAGGCATGAAACATCATGTGAGTTGAACTGTGATTACGAGCAAAATTAATTCTTTTATCATAATCAACATAACATTCAACAGGATCTTTTTTATTAATTAAACCTTTAATTACATGCACATGGTTTCAAAATTTATCTTTAAATATATCTAAGACTTCTAATTTATTATTATTTTGAATAATATATCCATAATCATGGTTTTGACCACCACTTGTAGCATAAAAAGGTGTTTTATCTAAAATCACATAAGAAATAGATTGTTCATTATTAGTGGCATCTATTTCTTTTTCTTCATCCAATAAATATAAAATTTTTGATTTGGTTTCTAAATGTTCATATCCAACAAATTCTGAAATGTAAGATGGTATTAATGATAATGAATTAATTACTTTTTGCATACCAGCTTCAATATTACCTTTTGAGCGTTTTTGGTGTTCTTTTTGGAATTCATAAAATTCTTCAAGATTAATAGCTATACCTTTTTCTCTTAGGATTTCTTCTGTTAGTTCAATTGGAAAACCGTAAGTGTCAAACATTTTAAAGGCAGTTTTAGCATCAATGTAACCATTTTTTTCTAGTTCTTTTTCTAAAAGCTTTTCGCCTTCTTTAATTGTTCTGGCAAACAATTCTTCTTCTTCTTTAATAATTGCAGCTACATAATCAACATCAATATCATAAATTAAAGAATCTTTAACTATGCCTGTCAGTTTATATAAAAATGATTTTTGTTTGATACCAAGTGATAAACCAGCGCGATATGAACGTCTAATTAGTCTTCTAATTATGTATCCACGACCGACATTAGAAGGATTAACTCCATCACTAATGGCATTAACACTAGCTCTAATGTGGTCAGCGATTATTTTGAATAAAGTATTAATTTTAGTTTGATTTGGTTCTTTTGTAAAATAGTTATTAATGTCATAATGATAATCAGTGATTTTTTGAACTTCTTTAATAATAGGTAAAAATAAATCAGTATCAAAATTAGTAGGAGCATCTTGCATAATAGAAGTTATTCGCTCTAGACCTGCGCCAGTATCGATATTTTTTGTGGCTAATTCTGTGTAATTGTTTTCACCATCATTATTAAACTGTGAAAAAACTATATTTCAAATTTCAACATATCGATCATTTTCAATATCATTAATTAATAACTCAATTCCTCTTGAATCATATTTAGGACCTCGGTCATAAAAAATTTCTGTATCAGGCCCACAAGGTCCTTGACCAACATCTCAAAAGTTAGTCTCTTTAGTTCCTTTAATTAGATGACCTGGTTCAATTCCTAATTCAATTCAATAATTATAGGTTTCTAAGTCTTTTTCGTAATAGGTAATATATATTTTTGATTTTTGTAATTTTAGGATGTCAAAAATAAATTCATAACCAAAGGCAATGGCTTCTTTTTTAAAATAATCCCCAATTGAAAAATTACCTAGCATTTCAAAAAATGTGTGGTGTCTAGCGGTAATTCCTACATTTTCAATATCATTTGTTCTTATTGATTTTTGAGAATTGGTTAGCCTTTTAGCAAGTGGAATTTTTTTACCACTAAAATAGTCCTTAAGGGTTGCTACCCCTGAATTAATTCATAATAAAGAGGGATCATTTTGAGGAATTAGTGATTTTGATTCAAGCACCAAATGATTTTTTGAAGCAAAAAAATTAATTCACATTTCTCTTATTTGTTTAGATGAAATCATGTTAAATATCTCCTATAAATAGTTTTTTTGTTTGCCTTTGTAAAATATTTTATCAATTATTGCTCCACCAACCACTTTATTACCATCATAAATAACAACTTCTTGGCCAGGAGTTACAGCTTCAGTTTCATCATAAAAAACCTCTAATTGTTTATTGGCATCTATTTTAATTTGACACTTAATATCTTCTTGCCGATATCTAAACTTAGCACTTAAATTGTTTTTGTTATATTTTTTAGCAATTTGATTAAAGTTTAAAGCAATAATGTGATCAGATAATAAATATTCTTTGTGATCATCATTAGTCACATAAATAATTTTATTTTTGACATCATGACCTACAACAAAATAAGGTTTTGCAAAACCGCCTAAATTTAGACCCTTACGTTGGCCTATTGTATAATACATCGCTCCATTATGTTTGCCAACAATTTTGTTAGTGTGTATATCAATTATATTTCCTGGCTGAGCCGGAATATAATTTTCTAGAAATTTAGCAAATTGTCTTTCACCCACAAAACATATTCCTGTTGAATCTTTTTTTGAAGCGGTAACTAAATTTAAATCTTTAGCAATTTGTCTAACTTCTTGTTTTGAGATATTAGCCAAAGGAAAAATAACTTTGGCTAATTGTTCATTAGTTAGTTGTGCTAAAAAATATGATTGGTCCTTAGATTTATCTTTGCCACGATATAATTCATCACCTTTTGTTGCAGCATAATGGCCCATAGCGATGTAATCCGCTTTTAGATTATCAAACGCATAATCAGCAAAAGCTTTGAATTTAATATATTTGTTGCAAAAAATATCAGGATTAGGAGTTCTACCTAGTTTATATTCATTAATTAAATAACTAAAAACATTATCTCAATATTCTTTAATAAAATCTACTCTTTTTAGTTCAATTTTTAAAGCTTTAGCTACAGCTTGTGCGTCTTGATAATCTTGCTCTTGAGGACAAATAGTTTGATTAATATTTTCATTACCCAAAAAGTCGTTGTTTAAAAATGAATCTCAATTGCGCATAAACAATCCAATTACCTCATATCCTTGTTTTAAAAGCAAATGGGCACAAACGCTTGAATCAACTCCTCCACTCAACCCTAAAACGACTCTTTTTTTCATTAAACACCTCACAAACAACACTTAATTATAATATTTTTATTTTAAGTTTATTTATTATTCTTTAGTTAATTATGTTTATAAAAAACAAAAAAGCAAGTCAATTTTAAAACTTGCTTAATTATTTAAAATTATATGTTAACTGGTACACCTTTTATGTAAATGGTTATTCCGATTTTTTCAGTAAATATATTTTCTATATAATGTCAGTTATTAATGTTTTTAAGAGTTTGTTCTAATCTTCTTTCAATTTCAGCACTATATTGCTTTTTGCCATTTTCATCAGCCTTGTTATATGTTTCTTTAATTTGGGCAATTCTTGGTTTTAGTTCATCATCGATATATTTAGAAAAGTCAGCATCTCCAAATGGATTATTAAATGATTCTAGATATTTTTCATATAATTCATTTAAAATATTTTGTTCATGGTAATTATCACCAAAAGCTGAAATAATTCGAGCTGTATTTCTTAGTTGTCATCATTTTAAAATATTTTTCAAACTTGCTATTTTTAAAGTTTTTTCAGTAGTAAATTCTTCACCAAAATTGTAATTATTTTGAGTTTTACCACTTATAGTTTTAAATTTAAAATCTTTGAAAACTAAATTTATATCATCATTTGTTGTCACAATTGAAAATTCAGCAAATTCTATTCTAGCTTCTAGAATATCTACTATTTTATCATTTGAATGTTGTGATGGATAGAATCATTTTATTGGTCAAGCTATGTGATTATCATTAGGGAATCATTTATTTTTTAATGTTGGTATGCTTTTATCAAAATATGCCTTTAAAGTAATAATATCAACTTTTTTAGCAGTTACTACATGCTGAGTAAATTCATTCATTAAATTAGTTATGTGAGCTGGATTAAAAAATATTTTATGTGACCTAACTTGGAATAATCCTGTCATTTTTTTTGCGTTAAATTCAATTTTATATTTACCTTCAGCAAATAATGTTGCTACAATTTCTCCCTCACTATCATTAGGTGATATGTCTATAGTTTGAATTGTGTAACCCGCTGGAACATTTTTTAATGTCAGTTCATTTTTAGCAATTTTTGAAGCATATTTTTTTTCTTTGTTTTCAACTTCAACCTCAATAGAAGAAAGTGAATTAATTAAATCATGCATTTCTGTCAATTGGTCTTGTAATGATTCAATGTCATTATTCATTTGTTCTATATCTGAAACGTCATAACCCTCTTTTTGGGCTTCTTGTTGCAATTTTGCTGTTTTAATTACTAAATTGTTCAGTTCGGTAAGATGTGCGAAAATTTTACTTGAAAGATAATTTGAATCAACTTTGTTTTCTTTGGCATTTTTTATAGTTTCTTTAACTTCATTTAATTTATCCTCAATTTCTTTTTTGCCTTTTGCAATTCTTTCTTTCTTCTCAGCAATTTTTTTGGCATTATTTTCTATTAATTCTTTTAGTGCCTTAACGTTTGCATCTTCATCGATAAGTTTATTAATTTCAGTATTAGTGTCTTTATTTGTTTTTAGATTATTAACTAACTCATCTCATGCGTCTTTTAATTTTGTTAAATCTGCATTTTTTTTCTCAATTTGAGCAATAGTATCGGTATCTTGCGCTTCTTTGCCTACCATGCCATCTTTTATTTTGTTACTTTCAGAAGTGATTTTAGATTTAATTTCAGCAATTTTGTTTTTTAAAGCTTCTGTTAATAGTTTTAGTTTTTCTTCTACTTGTTCAGTAATTGTTTCAACTGATTTTTTACCTTCACTATAATCCGAAACAGTTAAAGTACCAATAAGTGTAAGTACATTAGCCGAGGTTTTATCAAATTTTTTCAATTCTGCAATAGCTGTTTCTAGTTCTTGAATTTTTTTGTTAACCAAAACAACATCAGAATCACTGATAGCCTTGTTTGCAGGTGTTGAAAATTCACTTACTTTTTTATCTAATTCAGTTTTTAGATCTTCATTAGCTTTTTGTAATTCAGTATATTTTGTAGTTGTATTTGCAATTGCTTGATCTAGTTCAGTCAATTTTGCTTGAATTTGCGGTGCATTATTTTTTGGTTCTGCTTTAAGATCGCCAGATAATTTATTTGCAGATGTAATTACAGTGTTTAATAAATCTAATTTTGTTTTAGAAGTATCATATTTACCTTTAGGTGTTGTTGCTTCTGCTAGCGCATCTTTAAGTTCTTGAATTTTTTGATTAATTTGACTTATTATTTGATCTGCATATTTTTTATCTTCAATTTCTTTGATTTTTTTATCAATTGCTTTTTGTTTTTCATCAGCTGTTTTATTTTTCTTTTTTAATTCCTCAATTAAATCAACATGTTTTTTATCTCTAGCTTCTTGTTCAACTTTTTTACCTTCATCAAGAGCTTTCTTAAGTTCTTCTTTAGCTTCTTTTAGTGTATTAGTATCTTCTGTTTTTAAAGCATCATCAGCTTTATCAATGGCTTTTTTAAGTTTTTCTTCAGCTGATTTGATTTTATCTTTAAGTTCTTTAAGTTTTTCTTCAGCTGTTTTTGATTTATCTAAAGTTTCTTGAGCTTCTTTGATTTTTTTATCTAAAGCATCATTTTCATCTTTAAGAGATTTATCATCTTTATTTTTATTATGTAAATCTTTAGCTTTATCAATTTCTTTTTTAAGGTCATCTTGAGATTTTTTGATTTTTGCATTATCTCCTGATTTAAGAGATTCCTCTACAGCTTTTTTCTTGTCATTTAATTTTTTAATTTGATCTTCAATTTCTTTTTTCTTTTGTTTATTTTGCTCTTCTTTTTTAGTTTCTAAATCTTTAATTGATTTCTTTTGTTGTTTTTTAGCATCTTCTAAAGCTTTTTTAAACGCATTATATTCTACAAGGTAATCTTCTTTTAATACATCATCTTTTACTTTTGCATCTAATTTATCAGCTTTGGTGATAACTTCATTAAGAGCATTAAGTGCTTCTTCTAATTTTTGTACAGTGATTTGAGCTCCAGCATCACTTGTTTTAATTAATAAATCATCTCTGGTTTCTTTTAATTCTTTTTTAATTTCTTCAACTTTAAGTTTATCAGCAGCTAATTTTTCTTTAGCTGTCTTTAGAGTTTCTTTAGCTTTTAGAATTTCTGAACTTAGAGTATTTTTTAAAATATTTAACTTATTATTTGTTAATTCTAATTCTAAAGCATCAGCAGCAGTAATACTATTTTGTAAGTTATTAATTGCTTGTTCTTGTTTAGTTAGTGATTGATCTTTCTTTGTTTCGGTTGATTTTAGTTCTAAATCTTCAATTATTTCTTTATTTTTCTTTGTAAGTCTTTCAATTGCTTGTTTTCTAAGTTCAAGTTTATCATGATGATCAGTTAATTTATCTAAAGCAGCATCAATTGTTGCCTTAACAGCAGGAAGTGATAGTTCCTGTGCTCTTTTTGAGTTTTCTTTTCCAAATTTATTTAAAACTACATATTCTTTTAATGCTTCTTCGATTTTTTCAATAGTTTCTAAATCGGTAGTTCTAGCAATAAATTCATCAACTTTTTGTTTAAAGTTTGTAGAAAATTCAGTTAGTTTTTCTTTTTCTTTAGCTTCATCTTTAAGAACATTTAATTTTTCTTTAAGTGAATTAATAGCTGCATTAGCTCTTTTAATAGCTTCATTTACTAGTTTTGCAGTAGCTTCATCACTTAAAAGTTTTAATTTAGATTCTAATGTAGTGCCTTTAACAACTAATTGTTCAAGAGCATTAATATAATTTTCAATTTCTACTTTAGTAATAGCATTTTTAGATTCTTCAATCTTTTTATCTATTTCTTTAATTAATGCTTCAGCTTCTTTTTTAAGGTCAGATTTTTGTTTTTCTTTTTCTTCATGTTTTGTTTTAGCTTGTTTTAGAGCTGCTTTGGCTTTTTCTAATGCTGCATTTAAAACTTTCTTATCATTTCCTAATTGTTCAACTTTGGCATTATTGTTTTTAATGTTTGCAATGTTTTTGTCGATTACTAAAACGGTTTTATCTCCAACTTTAATTCATTTTTCTAAACTTGCAATTTCGTCTTTTAATTCTTTAAGAGTTAAATTTGGTTCAACTACTTTTGCTGAACCTGCGTTTAATGTTTTAATTAGTTTTTCAATAAATGCTCTCAGTTTCATGTAATCCAAGTCTTTGTTAGCATCTAATTTATCTAAATCTTCTATTTCTTTATCTGTAATCTTATCGGGGTTAGGATCTTTTCAGTCCTTAACAGCTTTGTTATTTAAGTAAATTATAATTCCAGCTGTAGCAGCTGAAACTATTGCTGCAGTGGCAATTACACCAATAACAATGGCAGCTGTTTTCTTTTTTGAATTTTTCATAAATTTCTCCATATCTGTAATTTATAAATGTATATTATAGCGCTTTTCATATATATATATATATATATATAATGGGCATTTTGGGAGATTTTTTGGAATTTTATAGCCCTTTTTGGGGATTTTTGAATAAAAAAATAGGCTAAAAGCCTAAACATGTCCCCTATTAGTGGACAAATCAATTAAACCTTTCTCATGTAATGACACGGAGAGAGGTTTTTTAGTTTAATTTGTATTCTAATATTATTATAGTAATTTATAAAGTCAGTAATTAGCT
>NZ_JAOXHI010000012.1:0-14888 GCF_025779955.1 Mycoplasma enhydrae | reverse complement strand
CTAATTACTGACTTTATAAATTACTATAATAATATTAGAATACAAATTAAACTAAAAAACCTCTCTCCGTGTCATTACATGAGAAAGGTTTAATTGATTTGTCCACTAATAGGGGACATGTTTAATTTGAGACACCATAAATATATATAGCATTTATTTTTGGAATATTTGAATTTCACATTGGTCTTGAAGAATCGGCGCGCTTATTACCATTTTCGTTTTTACTAAATTTCGTTTCTATTGGAATTATATTTGTTGGAGTAAAAATTAAAAAATCAGGAAAATTCTGAGAACCATAAGGTTGATAAATAAAATGACTTCTTACATTTTGAAACGGATTGGAAACAGGTTCAACAGATGTTTTAGATAAAATACTTTTTTTGATTTTTGTTAATTGAGTAGCAACTTTTGTATTGGAATCATTTTCTAAATTTGCTATTTCGATTAGCCCTTTGCTAAAATTTTCTCCTGGAATTATTTCACTATATGATTTCTTAATTAAATTCCTAAATTTTTGTTCAAACTCGTTACCGTTTGTTACAGCGCTAAAAAAATCTCTTTTTTCTTTAATGTTTTTAAATATTTCAGTAAGCATTATTTTTCCCCTTTTAATTTCATATACTCTTCCACAAAATCGCTAGTAGAAAAACCATAGACCTGTGTGTTGTTTTTTGATAATTTTTCAAAATTAATTTTATTTATAATTTTTCTAGCTTCATTATTCAAAATTTTAACAAAGAAATACTGTCTATTAGTTTTTAAATCTTTAGGGTCAACTATTTTTAAATTGTAATCATAATAGCCCTGTCTATGAACGGCAAAATCTCATTTGTAAATGCTTTTTTCAAAATATTTTAATGTTTGTGGTGTATTGTTGTAAATAAATGTCTGAAAGTCCTCATGCCTTATTACTGGCTTATTTTTAATTCTAATATTTTTGGCATATGTGTTTTTTGTGGTTCAAATTTGAAAAACACACTTTACGCCATATTGCTTATCGTTTAATATAAAAGATTTTTCTAATAAATTTAATGAAAAAATCAATTTTGCTTCAGGTAAGACCTTCTTTTGAATTGAATATCTTTTAAATATATTGGGAAATATCATAGCAACATAATTAGCCTCAGTTAATCCTTTATTCAAGAACTCTAATGCAGTTTTTCCACGATGCCCAAAAGGTGGATTCCCTATAATAAATCTATTTTCACTAAAAGGAATGTGGACATTTAAATAGTCTTGTTTAATTATTTCATGTGATTTTGGATCAATATCATAGGCTAAAATTTTTGTTGGTTTAACTCCTGACGAAACCAACGCATCAATAAAGTTCCCCGTTCCAGCAGACGGTTCTAAAATTTCGTTTTGCAACTGACTAGGAATTAAAGATTGCACAATTTCAATTAAAGAGTTACAAATTATGGGATTTGTATAAAATTGGTCTAATTTAATCTCTTTTTCCATATAGTTACCTTCTCCCTTAATTATTATGTTTTATATTAATCATCTTAAGATTAAAACAAAATATTAAAATATGCACTATTTATATTTTAATATAAACAGAGCGGCATTTAAATTTATATTTTTTTATCTAAAATAACTCCACTTGATTTGTTTCACTTAATTCATTTAATATACCTAATTTCTTCATTTCAGTACATATTTTAGAATTTACTTTACCTCGTTCAATTAGATCTTGAATTGAAAGGAAATAATAATCATTTCGAGCTTTTACTATTGCTTCAGCAACAGTATCTCCTAATCCGTCTATAACTATAAATGGAGGAATTAAAGATTTTGTTTTTTTATCGATTATTCAATCACTAGCTAATGATCTTTTTAAAGATATATTTTGAATTTTAAAACCTCTTGCATATAACTCTTTGGTAATTTCAAAAGTTCCAATAAGCGAAGATTGCTTTGTACTTAGAGGATTTGAACGGTCATTTTTACGTCTTTTATATTCTTCTAATAGATTATGTATTTGATTATATCCTGCTGACATAGTAGATATATCAATAGCATCAGGCCTTATACTATAATAAGCTGCATAAAATTCAAGGGGATAATAAAGTTTATATCAAGCAATTCTTCATGCCATAATTACATAAGCAGTAGCATGAGCCTTAGGAAACATATATTTAATTTTTTTCAATGAGTCAATATATCAAGCTGGTATTTTGTTTTCAACTAACAACTTTTCTTGTTGTTCACTTAAACTTCGACCTTTACGAACTCTTTCCATTATTTCAAAAGCAATTAAAGGGTCGATGTCTTTCTCAATTAAGTTTTGCATAATGTCATCACGACAACAAACACAATCTTTTAGTCTTAAACCTTCTTTAACTAATTCTTGAGCATTTCCTGCCCACACGTCAGTTCCATGACTTAGACCACTCAAGAGTATCAAGTCATTAAAAGTTCGCGGCTGCGCTTCTTTTAACATGCCTCTAACGAAGTTTGTACCAAACTCTGGTAAACCATATGCCCCTGTAGTTTCTCCATCGATAGAATCGGGTTTTATACCTAATGATTCTGTTGTATAAAATAGTTTCATAACTTCAGGATCTGATTTTGGAATGTTCTCAACTTTTGTATTAGTCAAATCTTCTAGCATTTTAATTGTGGTTGGATCATCGTGACCTAATAGATCCAGTTTTAAAACGTTGTCATGAATAGATTCAAAGTTGAAGTGCGTCGTTTTTCAAGGACTACTAATATCATTGGCAGGATAATTAACGGGACTAAAATCTTCTACATCAAATTCCTTAGGAATAATTATAATTCCTCCAGGGTGTTGTCCTGTAGTTCTTTTAACACCTTCTGATTTGCATGCTAAAAAATCTAAAAACATTCTGGATCAAGGCTCTTCTCCTGCTCTAACTTCATGCATATACTTTTCACAAAAACCATATGCTGTTTTAGTAGCTATTTTCGAAATAGTTCCCGCTCTAAAAGTATGATCTTCTCCAAATAGTTCTTTAACTAAATTATGAATTGTGGGTTGGTAATTACCACTGAAATTTAAGTCTATATCTGGCACCTTATTAGCTTCAAAACCTAAAAAAGTTTCAAAAGGGATATTGTGTCCATCTTTTGATAATAGAGTATTACACTTTGGACATTCTTTGTCTTCTAGGTCTCATCCTGAATAAACATTAGAGTTTTTAGATCATTCAAAATATTTACACTTAGAACATAAATAATGAGGTGCCAACGGATTAACTTCAGATATTCCTGCTAAATTAGCAACTATAGAAGAACCTACTGAGCCCCGGCTACCTACTAAATAACCGTCTTCATTAGATCTCTTAACTAGTTTATGGCTAATCCAATAAATAACTGAATAACCATATTTAATAATAGGATTTAGTTCTTTTTCAACGCGTTCAATAATACTTGAATCAACATTATCACCATATTTAATCTTAAGATTTTCATAAACTAAGTTCCTTAGTTTCTTTGGTGAATCATCAAAGGTTGGAACATATAATTTATCTTTAATTACTTGGATTCGCTCAATCTGTGCTGCTATGGCTTTAGGATTATTAATTACAATATCTTTGATTATTTTCTCGTCACCTAAAAATAGAAACTCATCTAACATTTGTCTTGTGGTTAAATATCTAAAATCTGGTTGAGATCTGTTTTTAAGTCAGTGCATTCCTCCACCTAAAGCAGGAGCATTAATGTATATAGCATGAAACAACTTTTGATAATCATAAACATATCTAGCATCCGATGTTGCTACACATGGCTTATTTTGTTTTGAAGCTTTTTTAATTAAATCTTTGTATGCTTCTTGAAGTTGTTCTCAAGTGATTTCCTGATCTTTGACTTCATATACAAAACTACCTATAGGCGGAAGTTCTATATAATCATAATTTTTTATTTCTTCCTCTATTTCATCATCAGTGCCAAATAAAACTTTTTCTCAAAGTCTTGATTGATGTGTCGCTGAGCCAAAAAATAAGTTTTTGTATTGATTTTTATTTTCAATAAAAAATTTTGGACCATTAGCATAATCATCAGTTAAAGAATTAGATAAAATCTTAAACATTTCTTTTAGACCTTGTTGGTTTTTGGCTAGTATTCTAATTAGTGCAGACCTTCGGCGTTTACTTCATAATTTTGGATCAGTATTATTTATTTGTTCAGATGTAAGAATATTATGTTCTTGCGCTAAACGACTAATCATTTTTTGTCATACTTGTGCTAAAACATTAGCATCATAATCAGCGCGGTGAGCAACACTAACATCATAAGCAACATTATGTCTTTTACATACTTTTTCTAGACGATGAATTCTTTCTTCAGTGTCAAGAAAATATGACACTCTTAAAGTGTCTATACACATTAAGTCACTGGTATCTCAATTTCTTTCCTTAAATTTTTGTAAACAAAAGCCCATATCAAAAGAAGCATTGTGAGCTACTGCTATTCTATTTTTTAAAATTTCATAAATTTTTCTTAAGCCTTCTTCTTGGCTCAAACCTGTAATTAGCATGTCGTCAATTATATTTGTAAGTGATTTAATTTTTTCATTTAATTTTTTAGGTGTTTGTAAAAAGAACTGTATTTTTTCAACTTGAATTCCGTTTTTTATAATTGAAGCTCCAAATTCAATAATATCTTCAAATCTTGGTGATAAACCTGTTGTTTCTAAGTCAAATACTACATATTCTGCGGATTTTAAATCAAACGGTTTTTTATAATTAATAAAAATTGTATTTTTGTTTGAAATTGTTGAAACTGTTAGTCCAAAAATAGGTTTAATACTTGGATCTTTTTTTAGAGTATTATAAAAAAATGGAAAACTTTGAACATTATCTAAATCAGTGATTGCAACAGCTTCATGTCCATAGTGTTTTAAAACTTTAATATATTCTTCTGCTGAAGACATACCATCTTGTGCACTCATATTAGTTCTAATTGCTAAATCAATTCTTTTTTCAGGTTCATTATCCTCAGGCAATTTAACAAATGATTCAGTAATTTGATATCAATTTTTACCTGAAACACTTATGTATTTAGCTTTTGTGTATATATCATCTGATAGAGTACCTTCAATATAAATGGTGTCCCCTATTTGTAAATCTAATTTTTCATCATCATTATTTTGAAAACATTTAACGGTAATTGCTTCTTTGTAATCAGATACCTTTAGTGTTACTATACGTTTTTTATTTTTGGTTGATTTATATTCAATAAAATATATTTCACCTTTTATTAAAACTTTAATTTGTTCAAATGTATTTATAGCTGTTGCAATGTCCATTTCAATTGCCTTTTGTTTTGAGGTATAGTTACGTCTTTTTTTAAATTCAAAAGAAGAACTATTTTCAAGCTCTTTACTATTGGCATTCTTTTTAATTTCTGAAACTGAACTAATAAGTTTATTTAGTATATTTCTATTTTCTTCTGATGCTTCACGTAGTTTATAAACTGGTGCTAAAAAATCATAACCAATTTTTGCAATTGATTCTTTTATTAATGCATCATTATTTTTAAATAAATCATAAGTGGATTTAGTTGGTAAAATAAAAGAAATATGTGTGTCACTTAATTCAACGTTTTTAGCTGAAATAAAACTATTAAACTCTTTTAAGGGGTTATTCTTTTTGGATATAACATAAGCTAGATAATCACATATAGTTTGTTTATCCAAAACAACATTTTGAATTTTTAAACTTATTTTAGATTGCGGAAATCTATTGTCTAAGGCTTTAATAAAATTCTTATAGTCTTTAATATTGATTAATTCATCGAATTGAAATTCAAAAGATCAGTTATTTAGACTGCTTGGATTAGGAGTTACTTCCGATATAAAAACACCATTAAAGCTTTCATTAGGCTCAAATTTTATTTCCTTGCATAAGTTTAAAAATCCAATATCTTTTTGTCGCATATGTTTCCTCTTAGTTTATTAATAGTATTGCTGATGTTGCCATAATTACACATGTAAGTGAATCAAATCTATCCATAAATCCGCCATGTCCTGGTATTAGATTTGAAAAGTCTTTTATGTCATATAATCTTTTAATTAATGAAAATAATAAATCACCTAAAATAGAAATAATAGGTAAAACAAATATTCCCACAACTAATTGTTTTCAGTTTGTAAAAATTGTAAATGTTTTATTGTTGGTCATTTTGCCTAAATACATCACAATAAATACAAATAAAGCTCCAAATAAAAAGCCTATAAATGTACCCTCTCATGATTTTTTAGGACTAATTCTAGGTGCCATACCAACCTTAATAATTTTTTTACCTAAAAGTGAGCCTCCTACATAGGCCATTGTATCAGTTACAATTGGAATAATTGCAATAGCAAAAACATAATACAAACTAGCTCAATTGTAAATAAACAAGGTTTTAAATGCTAATGGAATAAAAATTGTGGCAAATAGTGCTACAAAAAAAGAGACGGCAATTTTTTTTGCTTTATATTTAGCTTCTTTGATTGTAAATAAATTAATTAAATATATAAGGCTTATCACAGTGCTTATTATCAATATTTGCAATGTTCTAAAACTAGTCAAAGTATCATTTCCAAAAAACACTGCATGTTTCAGTTGAATTAATAATTCATTAATATCAAACCCTGTTGCAGATTTATTTATAAAAATATTGTTGGAATCATTAGCATTATATCAATCTAAGGGCATTGCTCAAATTAGAGTAGTAAGTAGTGTTATTAAAATGTTTTCTCAACGTTTTAGCACACTATGACTTAACACTTCATAAGTCGCTCAAGCTGCTAAAACAGCAAAAAACGATAAACCAATAATTTTGCCAGGTAGTTTAGCAAAATAAGTAATAAAAAAGAATGGTATTATTATTGAAAATAATATTATTGCTGATTTAATTCTCACTCTTATGTTTTTCATATTAAATATTATATATACCTTTTGACAGTATTTAAATATATATAAAAAATTATTTTTATGTCCAAAAAAGCATAATAAAAAATAGCAAAACTGCTATTTTAAACTGTCATTAATTCCTTTTGTTTTTCAGCAGAAATTGATTCAATTTTTGCTATTGATTTATCAATTTCTTTTTGAATTTGATCTAAATAGTTTTTTTCTAAATCTTCTGAAAGACTGTCATCAGCTTTGATTTGCTTATTTAAATCCTGACGTGTTTGTCTAATAGCAATTTTTGCTTGTTCAGTAATTTGGTTTAGTTGTTTTGTCATTTCTAAACGTTTTTCAGTTGTAATTGGAGGATATATTAATCTAAGTTGGTGGCCTTGATTAACAATATTAATATTTAGTTTTTGGTCAGTAATAGCTTTTTCTACTATTTTTAAAATTGCCATATCATATGGTTTAACCAATAACTCTAATGCGCTTTGTGAACTTATAGAAGCTAGTTCATCTAGGTTCATTCAAGACTCATAGTAATTAATTTTAATCTTATTAATTAAAGCAGGGTTTGCTCGACCAACTGCTAATTTTAAAGTTTGATTTTCATAATTTTCAATCGCTTTTTCAGCTTGTTTTTTTAGTTCTTCAAGATAGAAACTTAATTCCATAATATTTCCTTATTTCTTTTGTTTTGTAATTATTGTATTAGGTATTTTATTTTCAATAGCTCTTAATAAAGCATTAGTTTCATTGATATCAAAAATAATAATATCAATATTGTTATCTTTTGCCATTGAAGCTGCAGTTTGATCCATAACTTTTAAATCTTTTTCTAGAAGTTCATCATATGTTAAAACATCAAATTTTTTAGCTTTCTTATTAAATTTAGGATCTGAATCATATACGCCATCAATATTATTTTTGCCCATTAAAATTGCATCAGCTTCTATTTCTGAAGCATATAGTGTTGAAGCGGTATCAGTTGTAAAGAATGGTCTACCAGTACCACCAGCAAAAATTACTACTTCTCCTGCTTTTAAGTATTTCTTAGCTTTTTCATTAATATAAACTTCACAAACCTTTGGGTCCATTGTTAAAGATGAGAGCACTCTAGAATTTAGTCCATTGTGTTCAAATCCTGATTGTAATGCCAAAGCATTCATTGTTGTAGCTAGCATTCCAATGTAATCTGCTCTTACTCTTTGGATACCATTTTTAGCAGCACTCGTGCCTCGCCAGAAATTACCTCCGCCGACAACAATTGCAACTTCAACATTATTCTTAATGATTATTTGCAATTGCTTTGCAAATTTATCAACTAGTTCATAATCAATTGCCAGGTGTTTTTGTTTATTTGCTAAACCTTCACCAGACAACTTGATTAGCACTCTTTTATACTTATAACTCATTTTATTTAAACTCCTCAATAATATAAGTCTTATAAAATTATATATAATTCGGTTTTTTATTTTAAGAATTAAAAATAAAACGATATTCTGCAATTGCTTATTGCTAAAAGCACAATTCAAAAATTAAACTGTGTTTATGTATTAAAATTGTATTTATGAAACCACAAAATTTTGAAAACAACCAAGAACAAGAAAAGTTTTATTTTTTTGCTTATGACTTAATTGAATATCCTGAATTCTTTAATAAAATGTTTGGCTCTAATGTAATTAATAAAAAAGCAACTTTAAATGGTTTTGTAAAATGCATAAGTAATGACCAACATTATCTATTTATTAAAAAAGATAAACAATGTTCATTGAAAGGAACATTATTTGAAATTTCAAAAGACCAACTATTTCTAGTTGACAGATTTTATAATCTACCTTTATATGAACGTTTTTTAGCTAATGTACTTTCTAATGATGACAATCAAATAGTTGAAAATGTATACGTGTACACTAACATTCAAATTGAAAATTACAAGATAATTAATGATGACTTCAAACCAAGCAGCGATTATGTTGAAAAAAAATATACATGATTCAAAGAAATTCTAGAAGAATCTAGAAACTTAGAAACAATTTATGATTACACATTTGTATACAAGTGTAATCATGATGAAATGTCTCAGTTACAATCTTTGAACTCAACTGTGTCACTTATAGAAATTGGTGTTACCATGAATAATGGTACACAATCGAACATATTATTAATAGGAGCTATAAATCATTTTGTTAAAGACACTCAGGCATATATAACACTAAGTATTTTTAATCACAGACAAAACATGAATCCTCTTTTTTATAAAGATATATTTATGAATCCTTCAAACCTTAGCATTTTAAAAGAAGTTAAATTAAGCTTTGTTGATTGTTCAACCGGTAAGCAAATAGAGTTTTTTAATAAACATAAACCAAGTGTATTATTATCTATGGAATATGATAAGCGTTTTATTAAAACTGATGGATGATGAACAAAAGAAAAAGAAATGATGGGTATTAAAACTCCTGAATTTCACGAGCACCATTGAACAAGATATGATGCTTTATTAAATTTTTTCTTTGATTATAAAGATAAATAGTCACTTTAAATGAAAATGACAGACACTCGTCCGTCATTTTTTAAACTAAATTTTTAGCCTTTAATAATTTTGTCAATTGCATCATCATCGTAGAATTTATCATATTCTAATTCTACATCTGGTCTAACACCATCTTCAATTGATTCGTTTTTAGGACCAAATACTGCATTGTTTGGTGAAGAAATTGTTATTGTTGTACCATCGGCTAGTACAATTGGCATAATAGCAGACATACCACCACCGGTTGTTTTACCAATGATTTTTGCAATACCCATTTCTTTAACAATACTTGTTAATTGGTTAGCAGCACTAAATGTGTTTAAACTTACTAAAAGATGTCAATTATAGTTTTCATAAGCATCGTTTTCGTATTTTCCATCACCGTCTGTATCAACTTGTGATTTAGTTAAATAACCAATTCTGTTTAAAACATCATATTCACGGTTTAAAACTGGTTTATCTGTCATAAATCCTAATGTTCTAACCATTGATTGAACACTGCCACCACCATTAATAGCTAAATCTAGAACTATGTTCTTAATTTCTGGTTTAGCTTTTAGTTGGTTCATTAAGTGTCTCATTAAGAAATATGTGTCATGTTTTCAAGCATCTGGACCTTTAATTTGGTCTTTGGTTCCATCTTCGAAACGTAATAGAGTTACAAATGCTGTGTTACCATGGAATCTAATGTAATCATCTGCTCCAAAGTCACTAATTTTTTTACCAAATTTAGTTTCAAATTTTTTGGTTAGCATTTCTCTATTTTTATAGAATCTTTCACGGTATTCACCGTAGTCATCTGGACTTTTTAGTTTATCTCTTAAAGCTTCGGTTGGATTTGCTTCGTAATATGAAAATGAATTCATTCTTGTATGTAATTCATTTAATTTTTTGTGGAATAAATTAATGTAAGCTTGGTTATATACTTGAGGATCAGTAGATAATAATTTAGCTTTTTCATCTTTACCTATATATTCTTCAAATGATTTAATTTGTTTGTGGTATTTTAGACCATAGAAGTAATCCATTGTAAATAATAGGTGATTGTAGTTTACTTCTCTTTCTTTAGCAGTTGGTTGCTTACCATTTAGAGTTGCCACTTCTCTAATTCTTTTTCTAGCTTCATCTTCTGTTTTGCCAAATGAATCCATACCGGCAAAAATATTGGTGAATGTTACACCATTGTAGTACAAGTTTGTAAATGCTTGTGACATAAATAAAGTATTAAAAATGGTATATGGTAATAAAACTTTGCCGTCTTTATATAGAATGTCAAATTTATATTTGTTTAAATCAAATAGAACACCCTTGTCATCTTCTGGTTTTTCTTCATATTCATTTTTTAAGAATTGACCACTATCGGTTTTTTCTTGAGGTTTTAGAATAAGATAGAAAAATCCTGTGCTTGGTGTATGAATAGTATTTTTTTCTCAGTTAATTTCTAATTGAGCAGCTAATTCTCCACCAATAACAACTTGATATACTTTTCTATTTCTGGTTTCATCAATTGCAGTAGTTATCTTAGAATTGTCGATATATCCATCTAGTGCTTTTAAAAATTCATCTACATCAACGTATGTAACTTCACTTTGATTTTTAACATTATATGCCTTAACATTTTTTTCAGCAATTGTATATTCATCGTTGTAGTTCTTAAAAGTAACGCTTTTTTCTTCAATTTCTTTTTTGTTATCGTTTTGAGGTGCAGCACCATCTAATTCTTTTAGAATGTCTTCGATTTCTTTAATTTCTTTTCTATTTTTTTCAAGTTCTTTATCTTTTTGAGAAATTAATTTATCTTTTTCGTTTATTTTGGCATCTTTTTCTTGGATTTCTTTATTCTTAGATTCCAGTTCAGCCTGTTTAGCGTTAAGTTCTTCCTGTTTCTTTTTAAGTTCTTCCTTTAATTTTGGATCTTCACATCCAGCTGATAATAAAGCTGCTGGAACCACTAATCCAGTAGCTGCTGGTAAAATTGTAAATAATAATTTAGATTTAGTTGATTTTTTCATTTATTGTTTTCTCCTCCTTTTTCTATATTAAAATAAAAACTGTTTTTTTAAAAAGATTTTTAATAATTTTTTTGAACATAATCTTTTATTTTATAAATAAAATAAAAAATAAGACCGAATAATTGTGGTCTTAGATGAGTAAATCTAAAGTTTTAAAAACTATAATAAAAACTTTAAAAAAAGACATTATTTTGCACTAAATAGATAATTAGCGGGCAAAAATTTTGAGGAATAAAATATTATCATTTTTTTGAATTTTTCAACAAAATTTTTAGATCGTTTATTCAGTTTCTATTTTTTTAGCAAATTCAATAAGTTTTAGTTTTGCTTTTTTAACTGCATCATAAGCTCCTGATCTAGTCATTGCTAGTTCAACTCCTATTTCTGAAAATGATAGATCTTCGATTAAATGTAAATATAAAGCTTGTTTTTGCGATTGTGCTAAAAGGTTGCCATATTTTTCATATAACTCAATTATTTTGTTTCTTTCATCTATATCTATCATTAATCCGCTATACCTTTCATTAATCCATATATATATGATTCCAAATCAAATTCAACAAGGTCTTCTATTTTTTCGCCCAAACCAATTAGCTTAACGGATAGATTGATTTCATCTTTAATAGTTAAAACTATTCCACCTTTTGAGGTTCCGTCCATTTTGGTTAAAACAATTCCTGTTAAATTCATTATTTCACCAAAAGCTTTGGCTTGTGAGACACCGTTTTGACCTGTTGTGGCATCTAATACTAGTAAGCTTTCATGAGGAGCGCCTTCAATTTTAGATTCTAGAACCTTGTTAATTTTGGCTAACTCATTCATTAAATTAACTTTGTTTTGCAGTCTTCCTGCTGTATCAATAATTAAGACATCATAATTTTCATTTTGAGCTTTTTCAATTGCTCTATAAACCACAGCTGCAGGGTCTGTTTCATTTTCTAGGGGTTTAACGATATCTGCATTTACTTTTTTGGCTCATATTTCTAATTGGTCAACTGCTGCAGCCCTAAAAGTATCACCAGCTGCTATTAAAACTTTTTTATTATCATTAATTAATTTGTGAGCAATTTTTGAAATTGAAGTTGTTTTCCCTGAACCATTAACACCAACTACTAAAATTACATTTAGTCGATTTGGTTCAATATTTAATTGTGTGTTCAGTATATCATTTGAAGTATAGATTGTAAATAGTTTATCTGCAATTATTTCACTTATAAGTTTAGGATCTTCAATATTTTCATTTCTGACTTCTTTTTTACATTCTTCAATAATTATTTGAACTAATTTGATTGAAATGTCAGACATTATTAGTATTTCTTCTAGATCATCAAAAAAGTCTTCATCAATTTTATTATATTGGTTTTGAAGTTGCTTAATACTTTCAGCAAAAGATGAATTAGATTTTGATAGTCCTGCTACATAGCTATCAAGCTTTTTCTTTTTGTTTAATTCTTTTTCTAATTGTTTTTTTTCTTTAGCTTCAATTTTTGCTTGTTTTTTTGCAATTCTCTCTTCTTTAGTACCAAAAAGTTTTTCTTTTAAATTTGCTCAAAAACCCATATTATCTCCTTAAAAATAAAACTTGTTTAATTATGTTTATAATTTTATATTAAGATTATTTAAATTAATAAATTTATTAAATTATGGAAAAAGAAATTTCGAATAGTACAATAAATAAAACTTTTGAATGAAAGACTGAGTTTAAGTATATTCTTAAACTTTCTTTTCCTATTTTTATTCAAATGTTTTTCTTTGCTATTGTGGGTATTGTAGGTTCATTAGCTACAACGCTTTATAACCGGGTTTATCACTTTGATGGCTCGTATAATGGTTATTATTTTTATTTATTTTCCAAGATTTTTGTTGTTTATAAAATCATAACTTTCTTGCCATTAATTTATCAACTAGGAGTATTGGTAATTGGTTCTAATTTATATAGACAAAATAAACAAAAAGAAATGCTTAAATTAATGTGATCTGCTTTTTATATTTCATTAATTTTAAATTCAATTATTTATTTGATTATATTTTTTAGCGCTTCAAAACTGCTTGAATTTGCAGGAGCTAAAAATGAACGATTATTAAGTTGAAAAACAATTGAGGATTTAAATAAATTTAAGCAAAATTTAAAATTAGCTAACATTAGTGATTTTTCAAATCTTCCCTTAAATCATTATGTATTTAAGGGCGGTATAGAAGGGTCTAAAGTTTTTCAAAACACTAATGTTTATATTGAAGTTATGAGTGAAAACAAATTTGCTACACTGTTTTTAAGAATTTCTTGTCTTGATGTGTTTTTTGTTTCAATTGCTTTTATTTTGAATTCCTTATTGCAAGCAGTTAAGAAAAACAAGCTTGCAATAATAGGTGTTATATCAGCCCCTTTATTTAGATTAGTATGAGTTTTTTGTATTTTGTTTGTTGCTAAAAATGCTACTTTAGCTTCGTTGGAAACAATTTTAGGAGCAATAATTAATATTGTGATTTCTTATATTTTGGTTAAAAAATTTATATTTAAGAAAATGACTATTCGTATCAAACAAACATGAAATAGCGTTTATATAAAAGAAATTTTTAAATTAGGGGTTCCAATTGCTTTGGAAACGGGTATATGGTTTGTATCACAATATTTACTTTCAAAAGCCATACCTGATGCTAATTTAAGTGATAAATTTATTGGGCTTTGACGAGCTACAAATGCGCTATATGATATTTTTGCAGCTTATTTATTAGCTTTGGCTTATGTCACCTCTTCGGTAGTTGCTACAGAAATTGGAAGCAAAAACATCAATCGAGCCAAAGAATTTGGAATATTAAGTTTTAAGATGGGTTTAATTTCACAATTAATATTTTCAATAATCGGAATTAGTCTTACAAGTCCATTATTTAGCATATATTCAATTGACAAAGAATTAATTAATAAATATTGTTATTTTTTAATGGCTATTTTTATGGCTAAATCAATATTAGATGTTGGACCATTAACTCTGTTAAGAGCGCTATGGGGATCGGGCGATGTTTGAATGCCAAACCTTGTTTCATTATTAACAATGATTGGGCTTCAAATATCGCTAGTATATGTACTAATACTGTTTAAATCACCTTTATTAAGTAATGGTTTATTTATTATTTTCTTAGGCTTAATATCTTTAGCAGATCCTTTATTTCGAACACTTCTTTATTACTTTAGATGAAATTCAAATGTGTGAACAAAATATGCAAAAACGCTATAAATTTGCATATTTTTTGTTTTTTTGTGAAATTTAGTTTTTCTAATTTTCAGCATTTTTTTTACATTTTAGGCCCAAAAGTGCCCCAAAATCATCAAAAAACCTCTAAAAACACCAATATATATATATATATATGAAATTAGGTATAATTAGGCATTATTTTAAATACAAATAAAAAGAGGTTTTATGAATAACTCAATTAAGAAAAAGAAAACAGCTATTATTGTAGGAGCAACAGCCAGTG
>NZ_JAOXHI010000011.1:0-15632 GCF_025779955.1 Mycoplasma enhydrae | reverse complement strand
GCAAGTTTATTAAGGCTAGCAGTTTTTGAACTTAAATCATCTTTAATAGCTTTAACTCTATCTTGTTCTTCTTGTAGCTTTTGGCTTATAGCTTCTAAAACTTTTTTAGCTTCTTTTACTTCTAATTTTAATTTTAGTTTTAGGTCATCTAATTTAGCTTTAGCTAGTTTTTTATCTAATTCAACAGCTTTGGCTAAAACTTCATCTAACTTAGCTTTAGCTAAAGTTAGCTTGCTTAAAGAATTAGCTTTATTAGCTAATTGAATTACTTCCTTGATTTCTTTAATTAAGGCTTCTACTTCTGTAGCTAATTGTTGTGCTTCTAGTTCTTTGACTTGTTTTTTACCATCTAATTTATTTTTTTGCGCTTCTAATTTAGCTAAAGATTCATCAATAGATTTTTTAATGTCATCCAAATTAAGTTCATTTGCGCGTTTTGAATTTTCTCTTCCTGGTGTAGCTAGACTTTCAATTTCTTCAAGAGCTTTTTTAAGTTCATCTAAAGAATCAGCAGCATCTGTTTCTGTAATTAAAGTGTCTACTTGTTGTTTAAATCTATCAGCAAATTCTTTTAGAGCTTCTTTTTCTTGTTCAAGTGTTTGAGCTTTAAGCTTATCTTCTAGTTTTTTAATAGTTTCATTTGCCTTATCAATAGCTTGTTTTAGTTCATTAGCTTCACTAAAAGCACCAAAATCTTTTAGTTTTGGTTCTAATTTTTGCGATATATCTACTAATGATTTAAGTTCTTTGATTAGACTTTCAAATTCTGCTTTGGTATTAGCTTTAGAAGCTTTTTCAACTGCCTTATTAATTTTTTCAATTAAAGCTTTGGCTTCCTTTTTGATTTTTTCTAGATCTTTAATTTTATCTTTTTGCTTTTCTTTAGCAGCTGCTAAAGCATCTTTAGCTTCTTTAACAGTTCCTTTAAGTAAATCTTTATCTTTTTGAAGTTCAACTTTTTTAGTGTCACTTTTTAAAGTCTTAATACTTTTATCTAAAATCAGATCTAACTCTTCACCAATTGCAATGTGTTTTTCTAGTTTTTTAATTTGATCTTCTAAATCTTCTAAACTTAAATTCTTATTGACGTTAGTAATACCTGTTTTTAGGGCTTTAACTAACTTTTGGATATAATCTCTAAGTTTCTTGTATTGTTCATCAACATTAGCATCTCAAGTACTAGCTTCTCCACGTTCGTGATCTTTAATGTCAACAATAACATCTGGTTTGTCTTTATTATAGATGCTAGGTTTAGATTTTTTGCCATACTTAGCATATATAATACCAGCTACAGCTGCCGAAACAACTAGCACACTGGCTGTTGCTCCTACAATAATAGCTGTTTTCTTTTTCTTAATTGAGTTATTCATAAAACCTCTTTTTTGTTGTGTTTAAAATAATGCCTAATTATACCCAATTTCATATATATATATATATATATATATATTGGTGTTTTTAGAGGTTTTTTGGTGATTTTAGGGCACTTTTGGGAATGTTTTAAAAATAAATTAAGAATTTTCATTAATATTGAAAAAAAATTAAAATTTAGATTTATGTCTCCAAATCATTAATATAACTTTAAAATAAAGTATAATAATAGAGCCATGAGAACAGCAACCTTGTAAACTGGTCAGGATAGAGATATAGCAGCCATATCGAGAAGTGCAGTGTCTTGTGGTTTTTATTTATTATTAAAGAGGTTTTAAAAAATGCTTTGCACAAAACTACTTAGTCCAATTGAAAATATTAATGATTTTCAAATAATTCCAATGGTTGATATTGGTGATTTCGTTGTATATAAAAAAATATCAAATAAAGAATTTTTTAATTCGGTCAAACTAAATGAATTTTTAAAAATAAAAGAAAACAGCACAATATATATTGAACCTAATGAATTTTTTATTAGTTCAAATAAAGTGTTTAATGAAGAATTTGAAGCTGATAGTGACTTAGTTCAAGAAATTATTAATTCTAAATATTTTAATGAATTCAAATTAAAAGAACTAAAAAATTTGCAAGCTATTATCCAAAAAGAAGGTGAAAAAGGTTCTTTAATAACTATCGATAAAAATACTGATGGTACTTTTGAACCTTATTATGTTTTTATAGACCCTTATGTAGCAGAAGCAGAACTTAATTATTTAATAACTACACCTTTTATTAAAAATAATTTAGAAGCAACTGCCAAGGTTTATGAAAACATGATGATAAACCTAAAAAAAGCAAATGAAACCTTTTTAGATAAAAACTCTCAAGTCCATTATTTTGTTAACAATGTATTAATGGAAAATATTCAAAAAGTAATAAATGATATTGAAAATGCTAATTAAAAGAATATTAAAAATGCACCAAGCGACACAAATACTCGTGTTCTAAGTGCATTTTTTAATATTAACGTCTGTTGTAGTATTCAACAATTAATGACTCATCAATTTCTTTAGCAAATTCATTTCTTTCAGGTAATCTTGTAAATGTTGCTTTGTTTTTGTCGCGTGAAATTCATTGAGCAGTTTGCATAACTTCTAAAGCATCTTTAAGATTGACATTATTTTCCAATGAAGCTTTAATTTCAATAACTGAACCAGGTTTAATTAACATTGATGGTATATTTGCCTTGTGGCCATCAACTAACACATGGTTATGATTAACAAATTGTCTTGCTTGTGCTCTTGTACGAGCGAAACCTGCTCTAAATACTAAGTTATCTAATCTAGATTCAACTAATTGTAATAAATTAGTACCAGTAACTCCTTCTTTTCTAACAGCTACATTAAAAAGATTTTTGAATTGTCTTTCATTTAGACCATACATAAATCTTACTTTTTGTTTTTCATACATATGTAGTTGATAATCTGAAGGTTTAGATCTTCTTGCTCCATGTTGTCCTGGAGGAGTTGTTCTTTTTTTACCTTTTGTAAATTCTTTGTTATTTTCTAATAGTGATGTTCCATATCTTCTTGATTTTTTGAAAATAGAACCCAAAAATCTTGACATATTTTTCCTTTCAATATGCAAAGACAAATTAATAATTCTTACTTATATTTTTTTCTCTAATGATTTCGGCTTACAGCTTGCTTACTTTCAAATTTAAATGCAAAGAAAAAACATTTAAATAATATTATTATGCTGTGTCAATGCTTTAGAATTATAACTTATTTTAAAATATTTAAAAAAAATAAACCCATTACAGGTTTATATCCTTGTTATAAGTCTTAAACTGAGAAATCTAAGGCAAAAACTAAGCTTCAATATTTAATAAAGGTAAAGCATATTTTTTAGTAAATTTAGCCATGTATTTTTTAATTTTTTTAGCCAAGTTGCCTGAAGTTGATTTAGTTTCTTGAACTATAAAAATTAACATTTTTTGATGAATATCATATTTAATACCTAGTCATTCTTGGTCTTTAAAATTGAATTTAGCTATATATTTATAATTACCTTTCATTTGAGTTCTAATATCTTCAATAGAGCTAAATTTTATTTGCGCAATACTATCTTGAATAAAAAGTTTGGTTTCAAAATCAATTATATTTGAAGCATCGCATGGATAAGCAAAATAATTAATATCTATTTTGCTTGATAAATCAAGGTTTTGTTCACTAATGTTTACATAACGCATTTCTTGTGTTTTGTAGTAATTAAACATATCAACTAGAATTGACAGTAACACAAAACCATCATAACCATAGTTTTTATTAGAAGCTAAAAAAACGTTATAGTCTTCATCAAAATACAATAAACCAGTATTTTGATATATATTTTTGTAATCAATAGTTCAATTACTTTTGTATTCCAATTTATAACGAGAGGCCATGCTCTCTATATTTTCTTTTTTAACAAATCTTGAACTATATATTTTTTTAATTTCTACAAAATCTTCATTTGTTTTAGAATAACTGTTTAAAAAAGATAAATAATTAACAATTAAATCGCTTATATCTAATAATTCATATTCAATTGACAATTTCTTACTAAAGTTACGTCTGTAGGTATATAACTTTTTATAATCATAAGAAAACTTTAAAATGTATTCAACATTTTTTAATGATGATAAATGAGCGATAGAAAAATTAATTTTTTGAGGTCTATTTTCTTTTAAATGTTTTTTAATAACAGTATAAGCAATATCATTTTTTCCAAGAATTTTTTTAACAAAAGTATTTTGAAGTTTGGTGTTTAATATACCTATTTTTAAAACATGATTGGCATTCTTTGTGAAATTCTTTTGCAATATATAATTACTATATTCATTTAACATTTTCTTAAAATCTAATTCTTCAGGGTCATCATGAAACTCTGTTACATCAGATATGTTTATTTTTTTATAGATTTCCATTACATTTTTTAAAATTTCATTTGGTAATTGCTCCCCACTTTTAGAAAAAAAACTAAGCGCGTAATTATTGTTATCATATTTTTTTATAAAAATAGCAAAAGAAAAGTCCTTTACTAAATCGAGACTGTATTTTAAAAAACCTTCATGAATTGGGGTGTTTTTTTCAAATACATAAGCTTTGTTTTGCTGGCAACAAATTACATCAACCATGGTATTTTCCAACAATGGCATAAATTTGTTTGAACCATCATTAGCTATTAAAAACTTAAAGAATTCTAGGTTTTTTGCTTTTAAAAAATTTAGCATTGATTGTATTATTAATTTAATTGTTATTTCATTAAATTTATCAAATCCAGAACCAATTTGACCAATGATATTATTATCTTTTAATATAAAAGATATATTTTCTTTTTGATCTAAAAAAGTCATAAAATCAGGAAATAATTTTACTTGGTGTTTCTTTTTCATATAAACCTACTTAATAAGCTTTAATAGATAATCAATAAAATTATCTATTGCTTGTTTTGTATCCATATTTTTTTGGGCGCTAGAAACTAAAGAATCAAAAACGGTTTTCTTTAAAATGTTTCTAAAGCTAGCACTTTTTCAATCTACCGGATCTGAAAACGGAACTAAATCTTTATTAATTATATTATTTAAAATTACTTTGTTTGCTTTGTTATCATTATTTTTATAATTATCATATATATTTATAAAACTTTGAGTAGGATAAACATATCCTAAATTTAAATTAAGAAATTCAATCGGAGAAGCTTTTATATTTTTTTGGTTTAGTTTTCAATCATATATATTCTTATTGTCATACAGTCAAGATAGAAATTTTTTTACAATAATGTTTTTTGATTTTTTATTAGATGATATAGCACTAAGAAATTGGCCTTGCAAGAAATATGATTTATTTAATTGATTAGTGTCATATTTAAGAGGTGTACTTTTTATAATTAAATCTTTTTCATTTTCTTTAAAATATTCAGATTCATGCTCATATATTCTTGAAGTAATTATTGTAAATAATTGGTTTTTTAATTTTGTTATTGAAGTGTTTTTATTGTCATAATCTACATTGAAATTTTTAAGCTTTAAATTGTTATATAAATCTTTTATTACATTAGAAAATTCAATGTTTTCTTCTGTGTTTTTCTTAAATACTTTCTGATATTCCAATTTATTTTGTCTATCATACTTTAAAAAGTAATTTGAAAAATCTGAATTATTTTTTTTGAATATGGTTTCAAAAATATAATTCTCAATATGTTTAAGAAATAGAATATCAAAACCTCTTGTTTTAAGGGATTTATTAATGAGTTCACAAAGTTTTTCAAAATCTTTTTGATTGTCAAATAGTTCTTCATTAATCTCTAAATCTCACTGTCTTAATGTATCAATATTAAAGTCTGTTATTGAGGCTTTGTCTAATAAATTTAAATCATAATAACTTGTAATTATTGATTTTATATATGCATCTTGTGTCATATTTAAAATGTGTTTGTTTTGAATATTATTATTCTTTGCAAAAACATATAAAGAAAATAAATAATCAGCTAATATTTTTTTATTAATAATTAAAATCTGAGAACTTAAACCTAAAGGTAAATTATATATCTTATTTTCATTAGCAATGCCAAGGCGGTTGTTGTAGTCTAAAATGTGTTTAGGTAATGAAGTATTAGCTGCTATATTACTTAAATCCACTAATCTATTATATTTATTAATTAAAGGCACAACTGAAGGATAAGAAACAACAATAGAAGGAAGGTTTTTATCATTAGCCATAAGTTCTAACGATAATTTATAATTTATTTGTCTAGGTGAAAATGAATTTCTCAATATTATTTTATTTTGTTTAATTTCAGATGAGTATTCTGAATTAAATTTATTTATAATTTGTAAAAATGTTTCAAATTTGTTATCTTTTGTACCTTGATAATAAGGTATTAAAACACTTATTTCTTCCTGTTCTGCTACCTGGCATGCGGAAAGTGAAGCAGATAAGGGTACTAAACCAATTGCAAGGCTTAACAGGTTAATCTTTTTCATTTTTATTTAATATTTAGGCGAGAAGATATTGCTTTGGCAGCAATAGTTCCATCTCCGGTTGCAGTTGTAATTTGTCTAATATCCTTAGCAACTACATCTCCAATAGCAAAAATATTCTTTTCTCTAGTTTCCATATTCTTGTCCACAACAATAAAACCTTTTGAATCAAGTATGCTTTTATTTTCAATAAAAGCGGTAGCAGGTTTATAGCCAATATAAGGAAAAATGCCTTTTATATTCATTTCAGTTATTTTGCCATTAATGTTAGCAATAATGCTTTCAACTTTTTCATTGCCATTAATAGTTTTTATTGTGGAATTTTCATGAACAAAAATGTTTTTATTATTTTTTACGTCTTCTACAAGTTTTGCTTCAGCACGTATTCCGTCTCTAACAAATATATGCACCTCAGAAGCCAACGAAGATAAATAATTAGCCTCTTCAAAAGCTGAGTTACCCCCTCCAATAATAGCGCAAGGTTGATTTTTAAATAAAGCACCATCACATACTACACAATATGAAACGCCTTTATTATTAAATTTTTCTATATTTTCTACATCACTTGGCACTAAATTTTTCATTCCGGTAGCAATAATTAAAGCTTTAGCAAAATATTCTTTACCATTATTTAAAATTACTTTCTTTTCTGTTTCACTTATGCCTTGAATGCTTACTACATTACCCATAATTTGCTTTGCACCATTATGAGTTGCTTGATTTAGCATTTTTAAAGATAAATCTATGCCATTTATATAATTAAAACCTGGATAGTTTTCAATCTTTGATTGTAAAACCATTTTTCCTCCAGGAGCATAGCTTTCAATAAAAGCTACATTATGATTATTTCTAGCTAAATATAAAGCTGCCGTTAAACCTGCTGGACCAGCTCCAATTATTAAAACATCATATTTATTATTCATATCTAATTTTCTCCTTTAATTTATTGTTTGTGAAATTAAAAACGTTAGCGCCAATTATGCGCTAACATTTGCATTTAATTGGTCAACATTTGTTTCAGCCAATCTATTTAGTTTTTTGCTAACAAGCAATTTTCTATTATCTTTTGGTTCATAAACTATAAAATAAAATAGTTTGTGTGTTCATTCTTTTTGGAATCTATAAACTTTGTAAACATTGTATTTTAGTTTAATTACAAATTCAAACATTACTAATAAAACTAATCCAACAACAATGTATAGTGCTGATATTACTTTATAGATATTGTAGCTTTCTTGACGTAATGGTTCCATACCAAAACGAACTATACCATAGTAAACTATGTATAAAGCACCAGTTGTACCAGGTCTTAGTCAATTATAGTAGTTTAAAATTCATACTAATATTAGATATCCAACTAAGTTTGCAATTGATTCATATAAGAATAATGGTAGACGATAATGTCCTCCAATAAACATATGTTGTCTAATTGTTGGAGTTAATATTCTAAATGCCAATGAACTTTCTGACATTATTTGACCATAAACTTCATGGTTAGCAAAGTTTCCTCAACGTCCTATTGCTTGACCTATTAAAACGGCTGGCAATATAATTGAAAAAGCTTTCTTTAAATCAATTTTCTTTTGATTTTTTGAAAATACAATATATAGAATACAACATATTGTTGATGTGATTACTCCACCATGAATTGATAAACCACCTTCTCAAATGAAAAACATTTTATATCATGGTCCATTAACTCAACCTTTATGTTCAATTAATTGTTGAATAACAAATACAAATCTTGCACCTATTATTGCAGTTGGCAAAGCAATAAAAACCATTATAGATAATTGTTCAAATGAATATTTTTCTCTTCTTCAAAAATATAAAACAGTTAAAATTGAGGCAAGCATTCCAAGCATCATAGTCAAAGAATATACATAAAAAGGACCTACTCTAAGACTAACATTAGCTCAATCTTTTGGTTGCATTCACACCCCCTTATTGTTGTTAATTATAAAAATAATTAAAAATTTAATAGTTATATTATATTTTAAAAACTTAATTAATTAATTAAATGCCAAGAATTTTCTTAAGGTATTGGCCGGTATAAGAGTTTTTTATTTCAGCAACTTGCTCTGGTGTGCCTGTTGCAACTATCTCTCCGCCGAATTTTCCGCCTTCAGGTCCTAGATCAATAATGTAATCCGCACACTTAATTACATCTAAATTATGTTCTATAACAATAACTGTGTCTCCATTATCAACAATGCGATTTAAGACATTTAAAAGGTTTTGAACATCATATGAATGAAGCCCTGTAGTTGGCTCATCTAATATGTATAGTGATTTACCAGTAGGTTTCTTTTGTAAATAAGTAGCCAATTTAACTCTTTGAGCTTCTCCACCTGATAATGTTGTAGCATTTTGACCTAATTTAATATATCCTAGACCTACATCAATTAGAGTTTGAAGTTTTTCTCTAATTTTAGATCTCTGAATAAAAAATACATAAGCTTGGTCAATTGTCATATTTAAAACATCACTAATATTTTTACCATGATATTTAACTTCTAAAGTTTCAAGATTATAACGGTGCCCATCGCAATGGTCACAGGTTACATAAACATCTGGTAAAAAGTGCATTTCAATTCTTAGTACTCCATCACCTTGACATTTATCACATCTTCCACCTGGAACATTAAATGAAAATCTTGACCTACTAAAACCACGTATTTTAGCTTCTTCAGTTAAAGCAAAAATATCACGAATGTCATCAAAAACACTTGTATATGTAGCCGGATTAGACCTTGGCGTTCTACCAATGGCACTTTGATCAATCCGAATTAATTTGTCGATGTTTAATTGGCCTGTGATTTTCTTTTCATCTCTTACATCATATTTAGTATTGTTTAAAAATTGATTTAAATAATAAGCTAATTCATGGTTAATAAGAGAAGATTTACCAGAACCTGAAACACCTGTCACAGCGATAAATTTACCTAATGGAAATTTAGCTGTAATTTTCTTCAAATTATTAGAAGTAGCATTCTTAATACTTAAAACTTTTCCTGAACCAGATCTTCTAGATTTTGGCACAGAAATCTTTAGGTTTTGAGCTAAATATTGGCCTGTAATACTATTGGGATTTTCCATTATTTTTTTCAAAGAACCAGCAGCTACAATTTCACCACCATGTTCTCCGGCTTTTGGTCCAATATCAACAATGAAATCAGCTTGTTTTATTGTATCTTCATCATGTTCAACAACAATTAGCGAATTGCCTATATCAACCATTTTTCTTAATGAATTAAGAAGTTTTTCATTATCTTTTTGATGAAGACCAATTGATGGTTCATCTAATACATAAAGGACTCCTGTGAGGTTTGCTCCTATTTGAGTTGCAAGTCTTATTCTTTGAGCTTCTCCACCTGAAAGTGTCTCAGCTTTTCGATTTAAAGTTAGATATTGCAAACCTACATTTATTAAAAAATCAATTCTATGGTTTAGTTCAATTAATATCAGGTTGCTAATTTCTTTTTCAATATCTGACATCTTAATGCTTTCTAAAATTTCTTTTAGTTCATCAATTGATTTATTGCACATTTCATATATGTCTAAGTTTTCAATTTTAGTTGCTAAAGCATATTTATTTAGTCTTTTGCCATTACAATCTGGACATTGTGTATCAACTAAATATTTTGACAAATATAATCTATTTTCATTTGAGGAAGTATCAAAATATTTTCTTTCAATTTTTTCACATACACCTTCAATATGTCTAGAACGTTCAAATCTATTTCCACTTTCAGAAACCAAAGTATAGGTTATATCTTGGTCTGAGCCGTATTTTATTATATCAAGATCAAATTTGCTCAAATCCTTCATTGGTGTATCACGATCAATATCATAAAAATTAAGTAGCTTTTCGAATTCCTGTCATTCTAAATTTTTTGTGTACATAAAATTTTTATAGAATAAGATAGCACCTTCATTAAGAGTTAAATTATCATCAGGACAAATTAAATTTCAAGATGCTTTTTGTAATTGACCTAATCCCTTACATGTTAAACACATACCATTGGGTGAATTAAATGAAAATAAACGAGGTTCAATTTTTGGCATATTAAAATCGCCATGCTCACAGCTGTGGTTAATTGAATATGTATTTTTATACTTATCTAATACTTCTATTGTAACTAGCCCGTTTGATTGTTCTAAAGCAATCTCAATAGCTTCCGCTATGTCTGATTTTTTTTGTTCAGCATTATTCAAACTAAAACGGTGAATAACTAAATCTATGTTTCATTTTTTATTTTTGTCCAATTGAATATCATTTTTTAGTTCAAAAATTTCATCATTGATTTTAACACGTAAAAAATTGTCTTTTTTAAGTCTCGCCAACGTTGTAGCATGCGAACCCTTTTGATTAATTACAATAGGAGCTAAAATATAGATTGTTGAGCCCAGCTCTTGTTCCAAAACATAATTAATAATATCACGGCTTTTTTGAGCTGTGATTTCTTTATTATGGTTAGGACAATATGGCTTTCCAATTCTTGCATATAATAATCTTAAATAATCATAAATTTCAGTAACTGTTCCCACAATACTTCGGGGATTATTATGAACTGTTTTTTGTTCAATAGAAATAGCGGGACTTAGACCTTCTATGCTATCAACATCAGGTTTTTTTGTTCCACCTAAAAACTGTTTTGCATAGTTAGATAAACTATCAACATATCTTCTTCGGCCCTCTTCATAAATAGTACTAAAGGCTATTGAACTTTTTCCTGAACCTGATAGACCTGTAAAAACCACAAATTTATTTCTAGGAATTTCTAAATTGATGTTCTTTAAATTATTTTCTCGAGCACCTTTTATAACAATGTTTTCTTTCATATTTTAATATTATATTGAAAATATAAAAAAATATAATTCCAAAACAAAATATCTTCAGAATACAAAAATGTATTGTTCTAAAGGTATTTATAATTTGAAATTATAATAAGTTTTTTTCTTTTAAGGCTGATTCAAAAACTTTAAGTTGATTATTAAATATTTCTTGCATTTTATTAATATATTTTGAATCAATTTTACTTTGAGAATCGTTTTCGAATTTAAAGTTTTTTAGTCTATTTAATCACTCAACATGTCTAAAGCTAACATTATCTAAAAATTGTTCTCAAAAACTATCATAAAATTTGGGCTTAATGTTTAAATAATTATTTAAATAAACCATTGCTTCGGTGCTTTTGTATAATGGATAATCAAACACTAATGATCTTCCATTATCAAAAATTGGAGCATTTGAAATTTTTTTAAGGTTTTCATTTTCAACTAAAATTCCAATATTGCCAAGGTGTCTATCGATATTCAAGATAATGGCATCAAAAACCATTAAGTCTTCTAATTCTTCTTGGCCGTATATATTTTTTACAGTTTTAAGAATATTGCTCTTGCTTGTTTCATTATAATTTATCAATCAAGAAATTGGAATAAAAGATATATTTTCATTAACGAAGTTTTTAGAAACTGAATATCACTTTTTTTCATATTTCATAACCTTATATTCAAGCGTTCTAAAGTTTTCTTTTCCAAATAATAAACTGGCAACCTGGTAAGCTAAATATTCACTTTGGACATCATTAATTGAAATTTTATTATACATATATGAATTACACTTAGCTAAATATGTTTGATTATCTTCGGCAAATCAAAATTTTTCCATATCGCCAACTGTATATATATTTGGTGAGGGGCTCGAATATTTTTTTTCTAATCCTTCTTCAAAATTTAAATTAAAATTTGCAAAATAGTTTTTGTCTGCTCATTTTAAGTCTTTTTTTTCATATGGAACTATTCAAAAGCCATTATTTAAATTTAGACCATAATCATTTAAATAAAAGCTTAGTGGTTCTTCGTTATTTTCAATTTTAATTAATCTTTGCTTAGGTAAAATGTTTTCTGAAAAAAGAATTCCATTAAAATGTAATGAATCAAAAGCCGTATTAGATTTTAAAAATTCAAATTCTTTTTCAAAAACAATATTTTCAAATAAGTAATTTTCTTCATTTCAATCTAAACTGAGGACATTTTTATCTTTTAGTTTAAGAATAAATTTTTGCATTTATTAATTAATTTCTCCAGAATCTTCATTATTATCTTTATCTGATTTTTCATCATCATTTTTATCATCAAAAGCTGCTTCTAGTTCTTTTTCTAGAATGCTATATACTGAAGAAAGTACTTGTTCAGTGTCCTCAGGTGAAATGCCAAATTGTTTAGATTCATCTTCAAATCCTGATTCTAAATATACCTTCATTAAATTTTTCATTTGGTCAATAGTTAATTTTTGACCTTTTGAAGCTTTTAGAAGTTCATCTACAAATCTTTTTTGTAATTGTTCTATATTTTTAAACTGGTTTTTGTATGCATTATTAAATTCTTCGTAATCGCCTGAAAATAGTTTTTCAAGATCAGGATTATTTTTTATAATTGATTCTGCATTAAATGTTTCTTCATTTTTATCCATATCAGCTACTTCTTTACTAGCTGATTTTTTTTCTTCCATTTCATCTCTTGTATAAACATAGTCTTCATGAGGATCATAATCTACATTTTCATCATCAGGAACTAAGCCTAAATTTATTTTTGAATCATAAATTCTATATCATACTGTTTGAAGTTGTTCAATGTGTTTTCTATTTTCAAAAAGGTTTGTTTCTAGTGGGATAGTTCTTAAGTCTACTCTATTCAATATAAAAGAACAAAGTGCATCAATATCCATTTGGTTAGTATCAATATCTATTGGTTTTCTTTTAGTTGTCATTACTTCAAATAGTGCTTTATCAAATTTTTTAGCTAATTTTAGACCTAATTCTTGCACACTAAGAGCAATATCATAATCCATTATTCTTACTCAATTAGTTTCAAAATTCTTAAGTGCAGCTTTTTGTCTGCTACGATATTTTTGAATACTTACTGGTTTGGTGGTTGCCACTAAAGCTGGATCAGTGATTTGTTTTATTACTACTTTAAAAGATACAATTGAAAAATCTCTTTGAATAGAAGAGATAATAAATTCATTTGCCACTTTCGTTCTTGGATTTAAATAAGGATACAATGGACTATCAATATTTATAGTTGTTTTTTCTTTATCAATTCAATCGCGACATGCAATGTTGTTATCATTGAATGTTACTCATGGAATTTGTGTAATTTCAAAAAATCCAAAACTTTCTAAAATGAGTGATGTTAGTTCATTAAATGTTAAATTGTCACTAAGATATAAAACTAGTTTTTTATTTTCTTTCAGTATTCTTAGTGTTTCCATTTTTTCATTATCAATCGGATTAATTAAATAATTAACTGATGATATTTCAAATTCATAATTTTTTCCTAATCTGGTAATTACCATATTATTTTCCTCCCTTTAAGAAATCATGAAACATATGTTTTCTTGCGATATTTTTTAGGCGATATAAGTAATCTAATATTGCTTCACCTAGACCATTTTGAACAACATCGCTAGTAAATAGCTTTGCTGTTTGTAATGGTAGTTTTGTTGAATTTGCCATTGCATATGAGTAATTAGTTAATTTTAACATAGGTAAGTCATTATTACTATCTCCTATTGTCATAACTTCATCTAATTTGACTTCATCATTTTTATAAACATTCTCAGTCATTCAACGTACTGCACTACCTTTGTTTATGTCTTTAGCATTAATTTCAATATTACAATATGTAACAATGGCTTCAATATTGTCTATGTGTTTTATATATTCATACATTTTTTGTGGATATGTAGTTGATAGTGGATAATCAATTGAATATATTTCTATTTTAATTGGATTAATTTTTTGTCCATTTCATTTCTGTGGAATTTTTTTAATATTATCTTGTGATATAAAATGATATTGAAAAATTTCTTGATTAAATTCAGGCAGCTCTTTTAAATAAAAATAATTATTTTCATCTCAAAAAATCATTTGAAATTGATTCTTGCTTGCTATTTTAATTAATTCATCCAGAATTGAAAAATCTATTGTCCATGTTTTAATTATTTTTTGGTTTTGAACATCATAAATTTCAGCTCCTGATGAACAAATTAAATATCTTGCATTAATTTTAGAAGCCAATTTTAACATTCGTTCCTGGACAGGATTTCCTGTGCAAATATTAAAGTCAGCTCCATTTTCTATAGCAAAATTAATATCCTTGCAAGTTTCTTCTAATAAATTGAAATTTCTATAAATAGTTCCATCCACATCTGAATAAATGACAGGTTTTTTGTTATTGGTTAATTTATACATTATTTATAGTTCCTCCTTTTAGTATTCAAATTAGCTTTCTTTTTTCTTTTAATTAGATACATTATCAAAACATATAATAAAAGTCAGGTGATTGCTATTGCAGGAACTACATAACTCACAATTCTTCAAGCATTAGTGCTCTTTTTTGTTTTGTCATATTCTTCATTATAAAACCAATGACCATACAATGGAATTTTTCTTTCTGAATATTTTTGCAAATCAGTAATTTGCGAAGCTTTGGATAAATATTGTTTTTCAGTTAATCAAATTCAAACTAGTATAGCTGATTCTGGTCGTGGCAGTTTTTGAGACCTTAATATTAATATAATTTTTTTATCCTCAGGTTGATTTTCATTATACTTATCAATTTTATTAAGCACTTCATGTGATATATAATCTTTTTTTAAACTATCAACATCAATCGCTTTAGCTTCCTTAGAACTGAGATTTCCTGTTTGATCATTTAATTCTATTTCATTTAATGATTTCAAACTATCGTCTTTGCCAAATTCAAAGAACGTTTCATATGTATAATCTTTATAATTTTTGTTTAATTCTTTAATTTTTTTAGATAAAAGAAAATCTTCTCATTTTAAATTATCGACATCTTTTTTAATGTCTTTAAACTCGGCCGATTTATTGTCTGATTTCAAGGTCTTTTTTGCACATGAAACAACAACCACTGGACTTAAAAGCAATGGTGCTGATGTAATTGAACTAATTTTAAGTAATTTAGTAACCTTGTTTGCCATAATAGTATATTTAATTTTATAATAATATATAACTAAATTACCAAAGATAAGAAAACTTTAACCAATTTGGATTTAAAAAACAAAAAAATAAGCCATTAAACATTAAACATGTCCCCTATTAGTGGACAAATCAATTAAACCTTTCTCATGTAATGACACGGAGAGAGGTTTTTTAGTTTAATTTGTATTCTAATATTATTATAGTAATTTATAAAGTCAGTAATTAGC
>NZ_JAOXHI010000010.1:0-24421 GCF_025779955.1 Mycoplasma enhydrae | reverse complement strand
TAGATTCTAATGATGGAATATCAGAAGCATCTTTAGTTTCTTTTGCAAGTTTATTAAGGCTAGCAGTTTTTGAACTTAAATCATCTTTAATAGCTTTAACTCTATCTTGTTCTTCTTGTAGCTTTTGGCTTATAGCTTCTAAAACTTTTTTAGCTTCTTTTACTTCTAATTCTAATTTTAGTTTTAGGTCATCTAATTTTGCTTTAGTTAGTTTTTTATCTAATTCAACAGCTTTAGCTAAGACTTCGTCTAACTTAGCTTTAGCTAAAGTTAGTTCACTTAAAGAATTAGCTTTATTAGCTAATTGGATTTTTTCTTTAATTTCTTTAATTAAAGTTTCGACTTCTGTAGCTAAATGTTGTGCTTCTAGTTCTTTGGCTTGTTTTTTGGTGTTTAATTTATTTTTTTGTGCTTCTAATTTAGCTAAAGATTCATCAATAGATTTTTTAATGTCATCTAAATTAAGTTCATTTGCACGTTTTGAATTTTCTTTTCCAGGAGTAGCTAGACTTTCAATTTCCTCAAGAGCTTTTTTAAGTTCATCTAAAGAATCGGCAGCATCTGTTTCTGTAATTAAAGTGTCTACTTGTTGTTTAAATCTATCAGCAAACTCTTTTAGAGCTTCTTTTTCTTGTTCAAGTGTTTGAACTTTAAGTTTATCTTCTAGTTTTTTAATAGTTTCATTTGCTTTATCGATAGCTTGTTTTAGTTCATTAGCTTCACTAAAAGCACCAAAATCTTTTAATTTTGGTTCTAATTTTTGTGATATATCTACTAATGATTTAAGTTCTTTAATTAGACTTTCAAATTCTGCTTTGGTGTTAGCTTTAGAAGCTTTATCAACTGCCTTATTAATTTTTTCAATTAAAGTTTTGGCTTCTTTTTTGATTTTTTCTAGATCTTTAATTTTATCTTTTTGCTTTTCTTTAGCAGCTGCTAAAGCATCTTTAGCTTCTTTAACAATTCCTTTAAGTAAATCTTTATCTTTTTGAAGTTCAACTTTTTTAGTGTCACTTTTTAAAGTCTTAATGCTTCTATCTAAAATCAGATCTAGCTCTTCACCAATTGCAATGTGCTTTTCTAGTTTTTTAATTTGATCTTCTAAATCTTCTAAACTTAAATTCTTATTGACGTTAGTAATACCAGTTTTTAGAGCTTTAACCAACTTTTGGATATAGTCCCTAAGTTTTTTGTATTGTTCATCAACATTAGCATCTCAAGTACTAGCTTCGCCACGTTCATGATCTTTAATGTCAACAATAACATCTGGTTTGTCTTTATTATAGATGCTAGGTTTGGATTTTTTACCATACTTAGCATATATAATACCAGCTACAGCTGCCGAAACAACTAGCACACTGGCTGTTGCTCCTACAATAATAGCTGTTTTCTTTTTCTTAATTGAGTTATTCATAAAACCTCTTTTTTGTTGTGTTTAAAATAATGCCTAATTATACCCAATTTCATATATATATATATATATATATATATATTGGTGTTTTTAGAGGTTTTTTGGTGATTTTAGGGCACTTTTGGGGAATTTTATCCCAAAAACTTTGAATTTTAAACAAACGTATTAAATATATTTATATTTAAAATTTTGGCCTTAAATAGCCAAAAAGGTAATAAAAATACGTTACTTTATGTAACGTTTATGCTGTTTATCTAACGTAATTATATAATTTTTGAAATCATATATATTAGTGCTGTTTCAGCTTTTAAAATTGTTCTAGTTAATCCTACTATCGCCACTTTTTTGGTGTTAGCTAGTGCAATTTCATCTTTCGCAAATCCACCTTCAGGGCCTACTATTAATAAAATATCTCCTGTTGGTTTAATTAAACCATTTTTGGTTTCGTTTTCATAGGCCAAAATTTTATTTTCAATTGAATAATTTAGCACTTGTTCAAAACTAAGTGTATTTTCAAGAGTTGGAATTATATTTCTAAAAGATTGTTGAGCTGCTTCTTTGATTATTTTGCCAAAGCGAGTGATTTTATTTTCGACATTAATATTAGATTTATCACAATATTTTGAAACAAAAGGAATAATCTTAGTAGCTCCTAATTCAACAGCTTTTTGTATAGCAATTTCAAAGTGATTTTGTTTAATCAAAGGTATAGCTACAACTAAGTCAAAATCTAGCTCATTATTAATTTCTAATTTTTGATTAATTATTGCTTTATTAGGTGTTTCATAATTACATAAATAAAATTCCTTATTATAATTAACTAAGAATTTTTCATTCTTAATTCTAATTACTTTTAAGTGTTTTTGTTGTTCTAAATCCAGTTCAAAATAATTATCTTTTTTAGTGTGGCAAAAAAATTTATACATAATAAGCAATTATATTGTTTTATAACTAAAATTGAAAAAAAAGAGGAATAACCCTCTTTTTGAATCTAATGATAATTTTCAAAAGAAACTAAAACTTCTTACATCGCCTTATTTTCTATCTGTTTTGAAAATTAAATCATTATCATCTGAATTGTATTCATTTTCTTTTAAATAAGAATTTGAATTTCTTGAAGCTGAAAGAGTTAAAAACTCTTGAGTCGCCTCAGTGTTATTTGTTTCAATATTATCCATATTGAAATCAGTTTTTGGTTGTTTTTTTATACCTGTAGCTATTACAGATACATAAACTTCACCTAATTTTTCTGAATCTTCATTTGGTATATCAGTAACTCCAAAAATTACATTGACATCATTACCTGCTAGTTCATTAAATTCACTAACAGCTTTATTAAAGTCATTTAAAGTGGTTTTGGCTGAAGCTGAAAAATACAGTATTGCATTTGAAGCGCCTACAATGTTTGATTCCATTATTGGACTGCTAATTGCACTTTTAAGTGCTTTAGAAGCAGCATTTTCACCATTAGCACTTCCGATTCCAACTAGTGTTTCACCACAGTTTTTGATCACTGTTTCTAAATCAGCTAGATCTAAATTAATTCTTCCGGGAATAGCAATTATATCCACAATTGTTCTAATAAATTGTTTTACAACATTATCAGAAACTTTAAAAGCATCATTAATTGAAGAATCACCATATGCTTCCAATAATTTATCATTAGATAAAATTATGTATGAATCCACATGTTTTTTAAGTTCTTCAATACCTTCTAGGGCAATTTTTTTTCGTTTATTTCCCTCAAATGAAAAAGGAGTAGTCACAATAGCAATTACTAATGCATTTTTTTCTTTGGCAGCTTTAGCTATAACTGGAGAAGCTCCGGTTCCGGTTCCTCCACCCATACCTGCTGTTATAACAACTAAATTAGCTCCATCTAATTTTTCCTTAATTTCTTGTAAAGAGTGTTCAGCTGCTTTTTTTCCAACTTCTGGATTAGCACCTGCACCTATTCCTCTTTTATCACCAAGAGCTAAAGTAAATGATGGATCAAATTTGTCTAGTATTTGTTTGTCAGTGTTAGCGACAATAAATTCTAGACCATCAATATTTTTTTCTAAAAGTGTTTTTATACTATTGTTTCCACCGCCACCAACACCTATTACTTTGATATTGGCAACTGAATTATAATTATCGTTGTGTGACATATATATTCTCCTAATTTAAATAACAAAAATTAATTCTTTAATTATAAGTTAATTAAGGGTTTATTTTTTGTAATTAAAAGAATAATTACTAAATTGTTCGGTGTCTACTACGAATAATTCGGAGGTGATAGTCATTTCTTTAATTGTGTTAGTGTATTGATTATCAATTAGATTTAGTAATCCCAACATTTCATAGCTAATGAAACTTTTTTTAGCTTCAATTAGCTTTCCATAAAACATTTTTAAATCTTCATCATTTAGCAAGACTTTTTTAAACATATTAAATTCTTGCGAAATGTTTAATTGAATATTATCTTTATTAATATTAAGTTTATTTGCATTTTCAATAATTACATTTGAAATTAAACTTAAATAATCTTTAACTATACTTTCAATTTCAAGCTCGTTGTCTGCATGCAGATTGTTTGCTCACAAATTAAGTTTAATTTTAGCTTCAGATTCGCTTAAATTTAGTTTATTTTGTAAATTATTGATTAAATAATTTAGTCCAAAATCTAATTTAAGTTCTAAGAAATTAACATAATTTTTTGAGATTTCTATTTTCAAGTGTTGGTTTGTTAATTTTAAAAAGGTAGCTACTCCATTTTTAAAATTATTACCATTAGAAATATTTTCTAAAAAATCATTGTCATACATTCTTATAACATTAAGATTGTTTTGTTTCATGAGGCTAAAAATCATTTTAGCTTCTTTTCAGTTTAATAAACTTAAACTAATTAATTTACGGTCATCAATTTTTGAAAAAATTTCATAACCGAATAGATAATAGCCATTTTCTTTTTCTAAATAATAAAGTTTTTTGGCTAAGTCTTCATTTGATAATTTATTTATAACATCATTTTCTTTCGAAATAATTTTTTTAGATATTTGATAGTTAATAGAATTTTTAATTACTATTACTACATTAGTTATTTTTGCTTTGATTAGTTCTTCAATTTCATTTTTAGTTCGATAAATAAAGTTATTTAAATAAGAAGGATTAGAATACAAATTTATTGCAGAATATTGATAGATAGGTAAATATCCAAGGTTAGTTTGTTTAACTACCTCTACAGAAATATACTCACTATCAAATTTATATGCTACAATAATTTGTTTTTTCATGCCTAACCTATCTTTGTAATAACTCTTAATTTTGCACTATGTGCTCTTTTGTTGATTTCCAATTCTTTTTTTGAAGGAAAAATGATTTTTTGTTTTCATTTTTTTTCAATTTGAATGGGAATTTTGTTTAAAGCTGGATCGTGATAGCTTAAATTTTGAAAAAATTTTTTAACTCTCACGTCTTCTTTACTATGGAAACTTATAATTGCGATTTTTCCATTTAAATTAATCAAATCACTTAGTTGATTTAGTAGTTCATCGAGTGCACCTAATTCATCATTAACTGCAATTCTTATGGCTTGAAATATGGCTTTTGAAGGGTTTTTTTGTCTGACTATTTTGGCAGGTAGTGCGCTTTTAATAATTTCATTTAACTCAAATGAAGTAGAAATTGGGCGATTCTTTATTATTGATTTCGCAACTAGTTTGGCTAGTTTTACATCACCATATTCATAAAGAATACGACTTAATTCTTCTTCGCTAAATTCATTAATTATTGTGTCAGCACTAATTTTGGCATCTTGGTCCATTCTCATATCCAGTTTTGTGTCATGAGAGTATGAAAAACCTCGTTCGATATCATCTAATTGAGGACTCGAAACTCCTAAATCAGCTAATATTCCATCAACACTTGTAATTCCTAGTTCGCCTAGTTTTGATTTTAAGTATCTAAAATCGCTTTTAACTATGCGATATGAATTACTAATTTCTTTAAGCTTTGGTTCAGATTCAATAATTGCTTGATTATCTTTATCAAAACATATTAATAACCCTGAGTTGTTAGCTTTTATTTTTTTTAGTATTTCAATACTATGACCTGCTCTACCCAAAGTTAAATCTACATAAATTCCACCTGGTTTTATAACAAGAGATTCAATAACCTCATTTAATAAAACCGGAATATGTGTTTTTATAATTTAACTCCTTGTTCAAATAATTTTTGAGCTAGATCGTCAATGTTGGTTTCATCTTCAAAATATTTTTCTTTTGCTTCATAAACTTCTTTAGCAAATATTTCACAGGTGTTACCTGTACCTATGAAGATTACATCTTTTTTGATAGCGGCTTTTGAAGCCAAATGTTTTGAAATGGTTATACGATTTGATTTATCTGGGCTAACCATTTCTGTATTAGCGAATATAAATCTACTTAATTCTCTTAAGTCTTTATTAAGTGAATTGTTATCTTCTAACTTAGATTTTAGTTTTTCGAATTCAGTTTTGTCTCTTAAAACAAGCTGTTTATCAAAACCAATAGTAACAAAAAAGTCTTTGCCTAGTTCTGCCAAAATCTTTGGCGGAACGACAATTCGGTTTTTGTCATCTAAGCTTCTTTCGTACTTGCCATACATTTCCACTTCCTCCCACTATCACCCATATTTTAGCATTTTTTATTTTGGTTGTTTGAAAATTTATTATTTTTTTTCGATTTTTTATTTTTATTTAATTTAAAGAGGAATTTTTTGGCGTTTTTGCAAATTAGGGATTAAAAAAATTAACATTTCAAATTCAATTTTGTTAAAATAGTATTTATGCTGGTTTAGCTCAGTTGGCAGAGCAATTGATTCGTAATCAGTGGGTCAGGGGTTCGATCCCTCTAACCAGCACCATAAGCTGATAAATAACGACTTTTTTAGGCATTTATTTATATTTTTAAAAATCTTAATTTTTTCATTAATAAAAAGTTTTTTTAGATTATAATAATTAAGCATTTCAAACAATAAATGCCGACTTAGCTCAGCGGTAGAGCAGCTGGCTGTTAACCAGTTGGTCGTTGGTTCAATCCCAATAGTCGGCGCCAGTTTGGCCCTATGGTGAAGTGGTTAACACATATGGTTTTCATCCATACATGCGTGGGTTCGAGTCCCGCTAGGGTCACCATTTTGGAGAATTAGCTCAGTTGGGAGAGCATTGCCCTTACAAGGCAAGGGTCGTGGGTTCGAGCCCCTCATTCTCCACCATTTGTTAAATACGCCTAATGCCTAAAGTGGCATTTTTTTATTGTTTTTTTTAGTTAATTTTAAAATAAAAAAAAGGAGACAAAAATGTCTCCACAAATAAATGATATGGTACGCGAGGAGGGACTTGAACCCTCACGCCGTAAAGCATTAGTGCCTAAAACTAACGTGTCTGCCAATTTCACCACTCGCGCATAATAATGGTGCCGTTTATAGGACTTGAACCTACGACCTACTGATTACAAGTCAGTTGCTCTGCCAACTGAGCTAAAACGGCTTGTGCACTATAATGCTTTATTATTATATATGAAAAAAAATATTTATTTTTAAAAAAATTAGCGCCTAAATTAATGCAAATTTTAGTTTAATTTATTAATAAATTATTATATTAATATTGGTATAATAAACCGTAACCAAAAGCCAAAGGAGAATTAAAAGTGTTTTATAAAATAAATAAACCTCGTGGAATATCAAGTTTTTTAGCAATTAAAAAATTTGCTAAAGAAAATAATATTAAAAAAATTGGGCACAGCGGTACTTTAGATCCTTTGGCTGAAGGTTTATTAATTGTGGCTAGTGATGATGATACTAAAGTTTTAAGTCATTTAATCGCTGATACAAAAGTATATTATGTTGAAGCTTCTTTACATTACATTTCAGCTAGTTATGATGAAGGTCAAGAAGTTTTTTATTTAGATAATAAACCAAAAATTAAAAAGCAAGAACTTTTAGAAGTTTTAAATAAAATAAAAAATACTAAATCACAAATACCACCTGCTTTTTCAGCTAAGAAAATAAATGGCAAACGAAGTTATGAATTAGCAAGAGAAAATATATTTAAAGATCTTTTACCTTGTCAAATTGAAATATATAGTTTAGATTTAATTGATTTTGATTATGAAAATCAAAAATTTATAATTGAAACAAAAGTTTCTAAAGGAACATATATTAGAAGTTTAGTTCACGACATTGGTCTAGCTTTAAATACTGATGCAATAGTTAATGTCTTAAAAAGAAAAGCAATAGGAAATATAAAACTAGACTTCCAAAATTTTTATGAGCCAATCGCAAATTTAGAAGACCTTTTTAGTGTAAAATTATATACGCTTAATAAAGATGAAATTGAACATATTAAAAACAAGCAATTGTTTTTGAATAGATTAATTGATGTAAATGATTGATGCATGTTTACATATAATAATGAAATTATAGGTTGAGGTAAAATAAAAAACGGTGAAATAGTCTTTGATAAGATTATTGGTAACCGTGTATTTTCTAACCCCAATACCCTAAAAGGAGTAAGTAATGAATAATAAATATAAAATGGTAGTATTTGATATCGATGGTACGTTGTTACCTTTTGGAATTGATGAACTTAGCCCTAGAATGAAAGAAATGTTTAGAAAATTAAAAGATGCTGGATATATTACAGTACTTTGTTCTGGAAGAGATATTTTTACAGTTGGAAAACAAATTGATAATCCATATGTAGATTATTTTGTAGGAGCTAATGGAACTTTTATTCTTGATTTAAAAACTAAGGAATATATTTTTGAAGAAACAATAGAATATTCTGATTTCACTAAATTTAGAACTTTTGCAGAAGAAAATAAATTACCTTTTTCTTTTGTTGGTGATAAATGAGGTTATTATAATGATCTATTTAATATTAACCATTGATTTTACTTACCTTATAAAGAAAAATTTATTTCTGAAAAAGAATTTGAATCTAAAAATGATAAGAATTATTTAATTACTGTAAGTACTAATGAACCAGAAAAATTATCAAAAAAATTGAATCAGTTTTTTGAAAAAAATAACATGAATATGTGAGTTCTAGCCATTTGAAGTGGAGGTGTGTTTTTATCTTCAAAGGGTATTACTAAAGCAACCGGTTTAAGCATTTTAGGTCAACTTCTAGGAATTAAAATGGATGAAATGGTAGCATTCGGAGATTCTGAAAATGATATTGAGATGCTACAACACGTAGGTTTAGGTGTAGCTATGGGTAATGGTGGCGATAGTACTAAAAATGTGGCTAATGAAATTTGTTTACCAGTAACAGAAGATGGACCTTATTTCAAATTAAGAGAGAAAAAATTTTACGACTAGGTCGTATTTTTTTATTTAATTAAAGTAAAATTATTTAATATGACAGTTTTTGATTGAAATTTTAAAGATGTTTTCGATATAAAAGAAAACATCATCATGATTCTAGGTTCATTTGAAACTTTACATTTAGGTCATTATGAACTAATAAAAGCAGCAAAAGCTAAAAAAGAAATTTTGGCAGATGCTAAAATTGGCATAATGCTTTTTAGTGCACCTTATAAAAATAATAAACAGCTTCAAAAAAAAGCATTTCAAACTAAAGTCAGATTATTTAGTTTATATAATCTTGGCATTGATTATGTTTTTTTAGTTCAAAGTACACAAGATAATTTAAATACTAGTCATAAAGACTTTATTAATAATTTAAAACAAAATAAAGTTATTGAAGTAATTTGTGGACCTGATTTTAGATTTGGTTTTAGAAAACTAGGAGATATCAATTACTTAAAAAAACACTTTGAGCTCAATTTAATAAATGAAAGAAAAGTACAAAAGAAAAAAATATCTTCTTCATTAATTAATGAATTAATTGAAGAAGGTAATATTAGTGCTGCTAATAGTTTATTAATAGATAAATATGCATTTGTTTGTAGTATGGAAAATTTCAAATATGAATATCCAAAACAACTAAATAAATTAAAGTGCGGAATATATATTGTTAATGTAGTTATTAATGATATTGAATATCATGGCTTAACTAAAATTTCACTTGAAACTACCGAAGAAGACCAAAAAAATAATGAATTATACTTTTTTGATCTTAGTGTAATTCCTTCTAAATATCAAGATATTTATATTGAATTTGAATTACCAATTCGTTTTATTGGCACTAATCATGAAAATAACATTAATGAAAATGATATTGATACAGCTAGACAATGATTTTTAAATAAATAAGCATCCAATTTTTAAAAAAGGATGCTTTTATTTTAATTTTTTGGCTAGTTCTATAAATTCCAGAGCATTTAAAGAGGTTTTACCAACTAAATAACCTGATAAACCTAAAACCCTTTCCAGGTCGTTAACACTATTTAAATTAACTGATCCACCATATAAAATTGGAATATTTTTTGGCACAATAGTATGAATAAAATCAATAACTTTTTGAATATGACTAATTTCAGGAATAATTCCATTACCAATACAATAAACTGGTTCATATGAAATTATGATATTTTTATAATCTTTTATTTCCGCTAAGGCTTCAGTGATTTGTGTTTTTATTACTGATAGTGTTTGATTATTATCAAATTCTTCTTTAGATTCACCTACACATAAAATTGGGCGTACATTCATGTCTAGTAGGTGTTTAATTTTTTTATTAATAAAAGTATTAGTTTCATTAAACATTTGTCTTCTTTCTGAATGACCTATAATAACAAAATCGATATTCGCTTCTTTAGCTAATTTCAAAGACACTTCTCCTGTATATGCACCCGTTAGTTCGTAAAATATATTTTGTAATCCAAATAAATATGAACGTTCAGGGTTTTGATAAGCTAAATAAGCACTATCAAAAGAAGGAGCAATTCCTATTTTTATATTACTTAATTCTTTTTTTGATTGATTTAATAAATACTCTAAAGCTTCAATGTAAGCTTCAGTGTCTAAAAACGTTTTATTCATTTTGAAATTTCCAATTAAATATTTCATAAAACACTCCTTAATTATATTTATCCTAAATGAATTGCTAATAATCCTGCAATTAAAATAACACTTGAAATTAATATTAACAAATATGAAGATAAATTAGTAGTTTCTTCCAAGTTTTTTTTCAATAGTTTTTTAGTTTGTTCATTATTATATGCTTGTCTTTCTTTATTTAAAATACGATCCTTTTCATGTTGAGTCATATAAGGTGTATATTTCTTTTTAGCTCGTGAAGAAATTTTAGCATTGTGTACATAAGTTGAAAATGTTTTTATTATTCCTTTTCCTAAACCTTTTCTAAAAGCTATAACCATTAAAGAAACTGCTAAAACTAAAACTGTGCCCACAGTAATTCCATTAGACCAATTCATTTTTTTTAGAGTTTCTTTACCAAAAAAGCCGATTAATAAAATAAAAAGCAACATGATAAATAAAGATACAAAAAAATAAATAATTGTTGTTTTTGTTCAACTATTGTTTCAATATGCTCTAGCTTTTGATGTTGCAAAATTCTTATTCATTTTTTTATACTTTCTATAATATAAAAGAATTATACTTTAATCAATTTGTTTATTTAGGATTAAATTTAAAACTAAACAAAAAAATACTAGCCATTTATTATTGATTGACTAGTATTCTTAATTAATTAAATATAGTTTGTTATTTTTTTGTATATTTATTGTCAGTTCACAATTTAACTTGGGCTTCTGTACCATAAATATAGTGATTATCATCAATTTTAAATGTTTCAGGCACATTTGGGAATTGTTGTTCATAAATATAATCAAGAGCAAAAGAAACATTTTGAAATTTTTCATTTGCATTTGAAATTTTTGGTATAGCTTTGAATAAATTAATAGTATAAGGGTGTAAAGGTTTTGAATAAATGGCTTCTGTGTTACCACTTTCAACAATTTTTCCTAAGTGCATTATTTGAACATTGTCTGCCACATATTCAATCATACTTAAATCATGAGCTATAAAAATTAAACCAATATTTTTCTTAACACATAATTCTTTTAGTAAATTAACAACTTGCGCTTGAATTGAAATATCAAGAGAAGCAATCGGCTCATCGGCTACAATTACTTTAGGTTCGGTAATTAAAGCACGAGCAATAACAATTCTTTGCAATTGTCCACCACTAAATTCGTGTGGATAACGGTATGCAAATTGTTTTAAAAGCCCAACGTCTTCTAATGAACGATAAATAATAGTTTTATATAAAAGTTCTGAAATTAAGTATTTAGCAATAAAAAATGATATTTTATAATCAAATATGTTAAATCTTTTAACTCATTTAGAGCTAATGTCATTGTCAGGATGATTTTGTTTAGTTAAGTTTAGTTCAACTCATTTATTATCTATTCCTAATAATATATAAATGTTTTTAATATCGCGGTTTAAATATTTCTTTTCAATATGGAATGATTTTAAGGTATCTTCTTTTAAAGAAACATCAGAGTGATACATTTTTAAAGTTGTATCTAAATCTTTTTTAATTTGAGCAATTTTGGCTTCTAGTTTCTTTATAGCTTTTTTATCTGTTTTTGAAATGGTTTGAAGTTGAATTTTTAGTGTATCAATCTTGGCATTATAATGTTTTTTAACAAATTCAAAGAACTCTAATTTGAATTTTTCATACATTTCGTTGCAATAATCTTGCAGTGCAACTAAATTATTATATTCATCTTTTTGTTCTTTAATTTGGTTATATAACTCTTCGATTGTTTGTTTATAACTTACTAAAAAGTCTGCTCTACCTTTTTCATATATTTTTTTAGCTTTTTCTAAGTCTTTTTGAGCTTCTTGTAATTGTTCTTGTGAGTATTCTGGACTATCTTTAATTGCTAATTTAGCATTTACTTTTTGAATTTTGTCATTTATATCTGCAAATTTTTTAGCTCATTCTTGAGTGTTTTTATCTGATATTTTTTTATAAGAATCAAACTTAAAATTAAATTCTTTTTCTAGCATTTGAACAATATCTAATTTTGAAGTCTTAGTATATTCAATTTTGATTAGTTTATTTTCATAAAAATCTTTAACATAATCTTCTAATTCTCTAACTAGTTTTTTAATATCTTCAAAATCTAGCAGTTTTAAAGATTTTTGCAATTCTTTTAAAATTTCAATACGCTTTTTAAATAAGTATTCATTTTTTAGGTTATATAAATAGAACTCTAAATTGGTAGACATTAGTTTTGCTATATTAACAAGTGTTTTTTCATGTTTATTTTCAACACGATAGTTATAAAAAGTATTTTTTGATTCTCTTAATTTATCTTTATATGAATGTTCAAGTTCTTTTTTAGTTTTAAGAAGTTCATGTTTTTGTTTTAATAAATCAAATCTATTTTTTGAAATAGTATTTAGTATTTTAATTAACGCGTATTTTTTCTTAGCTTTATCATAATCTAATTCTTCTTTACTTAAGTCTTGATTACGATACTTTGCTTGCATTTGGTAATAGTATTCAATCAATGTTGAAGAGTTCGAATACATATTATTAATAATAGCGCTTTCCATTTGTTGTTTTTCTTCTAAATAAGCATAAAATGATGAAAAATTATCTTCGATACTTATTTCTTCTTCAAATCCAAAGTCCTTAAAAATATTTTGTCATTTTGAAAAGAAAGGTCTAGCTAATTTATTAATTTCTTTGTAATTTTGTAATTCAAGTTTCATTGCTTGAATTTGGAAAGTATACTTAAAATTCTTTTTTACATCCAACCAGTCAGCAAAAATATCATCAATTCTACTTTTCATAATGCCATTAACTAATAAAGGCTCTTTTAGAATGGTATAAATATTTTGTTGACTATTTAATGAAGCATGTGGATCTTGGAAAATCATTTGCACATTTTTACGTAAATATTTTTTTAGAGAATAACTAATATTTTTTCCTGAAATTATTTTATCTTCTAATCTAACAAAGCCGTTATATTCATCATATAACCTTAATATTGTTCGACCTACTGTGGTTTTTCCCGAACCTGATTCGCCAATTAAACCAACAATTTCGCCTTCGTGAACATCAAAAGATACACCATCAACTGCTTTGTTGATGACACCTTGATTAACGAAGTATTTTTTTAAATTATCAATTGATAATATTACTTTACGGTCATTATTGTTTTTCATTGTTAAATGCTTTCTTAAATAAATCTAAACGTTTTTTTAGGTCATTAGATAATTCAATTTTAGGAGCTTCTGGACTTAAAAGTCAAGTAGCTGCTGAATGTGTTTCAGTAATTGGTATTAATGGTGGTTCTTTAATGTAATCAATTTCTAAGGCATAATCATTACGTGGAGCAAAAGGATCACCGACTGGTAAATTGGCCATATCAGGAGGAGTACCTTTGATATTAAATAATTTTTCATCTTTTGATTCAGGTATAGCTGAAATCAGCGCTCATGTATAAGGGTGTGCAGGATTTGTAAAAATTTCTTGCTTAGTTCCTTTTTCAACTATTCTTCCAGCATACATAACATAAATGTAATCGCAGAATTTAGCAATAACTGATATATTATGGCTGATTAGAATAATTGAAATACCCATTTCTTGTCTAATGTTTTCAAATAAAGCTAAAACACTAGCTTGAACAGTAGGATCTAAAGCAGTAGTAGGCTCATCCGCTATTATCAAATCAGGTTTTAGTGCAACTACCATTGTAATTACAATTCTTTGTTTCATTCCACCTGATAAGGTATGAGGATAAGCACTAAAAATCTTTTCAACATCTCTTAGACCAAAAGTTTTAAGTAATCCTAATAAATATTCTTTCTTTTGAGTATAAGTTGCATCAAGTCAATCTGCATTGTTGTTTAGTGCATCTAATAGTTGTTTACCAATTGTTCTAGTTGGATTAAGTGAAGTTAAGGGGTCTTGAGGAATATATCCTATTTTTTGACCTCTAACTAGTTGTCAATATTTTTCTTTTTTTAGAATTCCACTTAATTCTAAGTTTCCTATTTGGATCTTATCGGCACTTACCAAACCATTTTCATTAACGTTAATTAAAGTTTTTGAAGTAACTGATTTTCCAGAACCAGATTCACCTACTAAACCAACTATTTGACCTCTATTTACATCAAGATCAACACCTCTAACAATATGAATGGTTTTTTTTCTGCCAACAGGGAAACTCACATGTAAGTTTCTTACTTCTAAAAGTTTATTAGTTTCTAGAGTATCAGAAGCTTTAATTTTTTCAAATAATTTTGAGCTTTTATTAAAGAATTTTTCTTTTTTTGTAACTTGATTAGCTTTTGAGGCTTTGGTTGTTGTCTTATTATTGCTTTTTTTATTGTTATTAATTATTTTTTTTGGCTTTTGGTTTGTTTCATTGGTAGTTTTCATGATTATTTTCTCTTTCCTTTAGACATAACTCTTGGATCAAGAGCATCATGAATTCCAAGTGCCATAAAGTTTAATGATAATGATAATAACAATAGTATTAGTGTTGGTAATAAGATAATTCAAATGTTTGCGCCAGCTTCGGATGCATTTTCAATTAATATTTGACCTAAGTTAGTTTCACTTGGATCTTTAAAAAATCCTAAAAATGCTAATGAAGCTACTCATAAAATAACTGCAGGAACGTTTTTAACAAATGCATTTGCAATTTTTCCGATTATTGCTGGTAAAGCGTGAACAAATATTTGTCTTGCATTCGAAGCACCAATAGCTTTGGCTGCAATAATGTATTCTTCATTTTTAACTGTAATTACATACATTCTTGTTATTCCAACAAACACAGGTCATCCAGCAATTGACATAGCTAAAATTAATGAAACTTGTTTTGTACCAAATAAAGCTACAAATATTAAAATTCAAATAATAGTTGGAGGTGAATTAAATATATCAATAATTCTCATTATTATGGTATCAATCATTCTTCCAGCATAGAAACCTAAGATGGCTCCTAATGTAATACCGAATGCAGCTTGAATGATGGTTGTAATAATTGCTATTTCAATACCTCTTCAAGTAGCATATCAAGTAGTTATTCAAATATCATATCCTGCTGATGTAGTTCCTAAATAAGTTTTTAAAACAGGAATACTAGCGTTTATTTTGCTAAATTCAACTGCTGCATCTTTACCTTCATTAACAGCTTTGACTAGTTCTTGATTTAAGATTGCTGCTCTAAATAAATGATAGGCATCATAAGTTAAAATTTGATTGATATCACCGTTTGGAAGAGAAATATATTCTAGTTTAGTTGAATTAAGAAAGAAAGCAAACCACTCATTTCATTGCGCTTGTTGGCTAGCTGGAAGTGCTGCTATATTACTCTTGAGGTTATTTCAAAATTTAAAGACCTCATCAGTATTATCAACAGTTTTAGAAATTATTGGCTTATATATTGGAGGTAATGATTTAATAAATGAATAGTCATTAATTAATCTATTAGGTTGATAAGCAGCAATGCCTCTTGCCGGAATTATCAAAGAAGATAAAATAATGAAGCTAAAAACTATTAATGAAATTATAACAACAGGATTAGAAAAGAACCTTTTTGTTATTTCAACTAGCATTTTTTTAGGTCTGCCAGCTATAGAGGAATTTTGAATTCTATTTTCTTCTGATACAAAAGAAAATTTCTTAGATAGTTCAGAACTAATTTTATACTTTTTGTTAAAGTCTTTAATCTGGGTTTCGACATTATTTTCCATAAAGTTCTAACCTACCTTTCTATATTTTGACTTTCGTTGGCCATTTTAACTTGAGCTTGTTGAGCAAATAAATCTTTTTCTAGTTTTTTTCTTTCTAGATATGCCTTAAAGAATAATCAATAATTTCTTTTGCTTTTAGCAGCATATGTAATTTTAGGGTCCAGAACAGCAAACATAACATCGACGATAATTTCAGCTAATAATGCTAATCCTGTAAAGAATATAGTTGAAAACATGATTATATTGATTTCACCAGTAGGGAATGATCTGGCAATAACTTGACTAGTTCCAGGAACATCTCAGTATTTTTCAATAATAATTGAGCCGGATAATAACCCTAAAAATGAACCAAATAATAAACTAAATAAAGGAATGGAGATATTTCTTAGTACATATTTAAAAAATATTTGTGTTGGTTTTAGCCCTTTTGTTTTAGCAATTAAAACATAATTAGAAGTTAGAACAGTAATAACTTGGTTTCTTGTATAACTCACATATACTGCCATTGAAGTTAAAGTAATTATTGTTATTGGTGGAAGATATGAAAGAAATAGTTCACCAAATGATGGATTAAGTTCTTCTCTAGGTACTGTAATACTTATACCTAATTGTAATGAAATAGTAATTAAAATTGGTGCCAAAATAAATGATGGAACGGCAACAAAGATTAATACAAACAAATTAGCTCCTGAATCAAATAATTTTCCGCGTTTGTAACCTGCAAATATACCTATCGTGATACCAAAAATAGCACTAATTATAAATGCCGGAAATGTAATTCTAATTGAATATTTTAGTGGTGAAAAAAACAGTTTTTGAATTGTTGTAAATTCAGATGGGTTAGGATTATTGCTTGGATTAATTACATAACCAAAATCCCCTTTAAATGCATTACCTATATATTTAAAATATCTAACAATAATAGGAATGTTATTACCATTTGCATCTACAAGGCCGTGTTTTTGACCAAGTTCAATTGTAATTTCTTGCAAAGTCTTAGTGTTTTTAGGATCAGCAAATCTTTTTTCTGCTAAATCCTTGACCGGCGAAGTCCCAAAAACACTCACTAAAATATAAACAACTAAGGTGATAATAAATAACGCAAGAATAGCAAAAGCTATTCTCTGTAATATATATTTAAACATTTATAAACCTAAAATTTTATTTGACTTTTCAGTCTAAGTAAACTGATACACCTAGTGATAATGAATCAGGAACAACAAAATGTTTTTGAACTAAAATTCTTCCAAATTCTTCTTTAGATTTGAAAATTCCATGAGTAAAGTTAATGTTGAAATATGAAGTTAACTCTGTCATTAATTCCACGATTTCTTCATTTGTTTTAGAAGAAATGTAATTTAATCAGAATCTTGATGATCATTCTCATGCATCTGTAGCATGTTTTCCTGGTGCTGGTGTATATCTTTTAGCTTTATTGTTAGCATCTCTTTCTAATCTATATACATTATTTGAATCTTTTTTAAATTCATAGTATGCTACATTTGGTAGACTTTGGCCTTTAAATCTATTTTCAATTAAATGAATATCTTCAAAAGGAACTGAAGCAACTCATTCATTTCCAGGTTGTTTTTCATAAGTTAGAATGTCTTTTGATAGTTGATATAACTTTGGATAAAAAGTTTGAATTTTTTTGTTTTTATCCCCTGCATCATTTTTAGCTATTCATGTTAATGTAGGAATAAAGTTTGCTTGTCATGATAAACCATCATATCCTGAACCAACTGAATCATAGTCATATGCTCAACTTATGAAATTAGCTCCATTGGCTCCTTCTGCTCTATATTGATTAAATTCAGTTTTAGCACTATCTGTAACTGCCACTAATTTAAAATCTAATCTTGGATTTAGTTCTTTGAATGTTTTTAATAATTGTTCAAAAGCATTTTTTTGTTGTGCTGTAATGTTTATATATGGGTAAAAGTAATTGAATTCAAAGTTTTTATCTTTTAATGTAGGATTATTTTTATCAAATTCATCAATTAATTTTTGAAGTTCTTCTTTAATTTGATTAAATCCAGCTGATTTTAATTTCTCTGTAACATCAGAAAAATCTTTAACGTATTCAGCATTTTCAGTAGGTTCTAGTGAGTCACCATATTTACCAAAATCGACTTTTTTAGTTCCATCGGCTTGAATTGCGAATAATGAATTAATTTTGTTTTCAGCATTAGCAGGAGTTTTAAGGTTTGAAGTTTTTTGGTTTGAACCTCCAATTGATGAACCATCAGCAACTTTAGCTATTCATGATTTAGCTTGACCGCTATTTGCTTCTGAAGCTAATTGATCTCAGTTTATAGCTGCATTGTATAATGTTCTAAAAACTAATCCAGTACCTGAAATATATGTTTCAGGATCATTTGTACCAGCTTTTAGTTCATCTAAGGTTCCACCATACATTAATTTTGCAAACGCATCATTAAAACCGTATTGACTAAGGTTTTTACTCAAAGGTGCAACAAATGGCTGTGATAACATTGAATAGTATGGTATTGACCTATTTAAAGGTTTGATGTATCTTAAACCATATTTTTCACTAGCTTTTTGCATTTCGTCTTTTTGGTTTTCTTTTAATTGACTAAATGCAATGTTTGATAAACTTTTTTGTTTATATTTATTAAATATTCTTTGAGCAAAAGTGTCTGCATCAACAGGTGTTGGTTGATATATGAAAACAATTTCTTCAATAGTATTATCATCTTTTACTCAAGCTTCATCTCAATAATGTTTGTTCTTCTTGAATTTTTGTTCTTGACCTGATTGAGGAGTTAAATAATATGGACCTACATATAATAAATCTTTTTGGCTTATAGCATATCAATATGCACCTGATTTATAAGCTAGTGAACTCTTATCTAATTTTTTAACTTCTTTTTCAAATTCCTTGGTTTTATCATCACTAATGCCTAAGTAGTTATATACCTTAAATTTAGCATCTTCATTCATTTCATCTAGGTATTGTGAAGGTGCTGGCATTAATTCATAAGTTTTTATTATTATTTCATTAAATAATTCAAGGAATTTTGCTTTTTGGGTTGGCAGTTTTTCAAATGTAACTGCTTTAGTTTCTGAATTAGCTAATTTTTGAAGAAACTTATCTTCTTCAAGAAATTTAGAAGAATCTATACCAAATAATGGATACAAGTAATCATTATCATATGAATCTTGACTAGTAAAATAATTTTCTGTGTCTTTAGATACAGATTTAGCAGCTAAATCATCTAATTCTTTACTTCCGCCATATTGTTGTCTATGTATATCTTTTATTAAATAAGTTCTTAATCATGAATAATAAAAATCTTTTGCTTGAACTTCATATTTTGTTGCTTTTCCGTTTGAATCAACTCACTTTACACCCTTACGGATAACGAATTGAACTTTAACAGCACTATTCATTTTTTCATCAAAATTAGCACTATTAATTGACCTTTGATTGTCAGATCTTAAGTCAACCGAAGGACTTGAATAGTATTTTTTACCTTCAATAGTAACATCACCTTCTGGTTTAATGTCTGCTTCATCATTGTCAAAAACATGAATGTTACCATGTTCATCTGTTACATGAATTTCTGAAGCTAATTCTAATTTATTTTTTTGTCATGTTGGCTCCAAAATCAACCTCTGGCTTTTTTGATTTCCACTAGAATCATTAGTTAAGATACCAACAATTTTAGGTTCATTTAAAGTTGCCTTTCTTATTAAACCAACTGATGTTTGATGTCTTGTTGAGGTTTCTAGGTAACTACCAAATGATCTAGAAGCATCATAAAAAAATGGTTTATTTTCTATTTTAGAGTTATATTCATAAACATATCTTCTTTTATTAAAACCACTACATGAAGCTGCTGCTAAAGGAACAGTTGTTCCGAGAAGTGTAGCAAGTGAAACTAATCACAATTTTTTATTTTTTTTCATTTCTATCTCCATAACTTTCATAATTTCTATTTGTTAAAAATGTCTTTGAAATTATGAAATAATTATAAATTATTTTTGACTTTTTATTGCCAATTTAAAGCCATATTTAAATAATTTTTTAACCTTTTTTAGTTTGTAATTTAAATGTTTTTTGAATGGTAAATCATCTTAAAAGGAAATTTAGCTTGAAGAGTTTTAGATCTTATTTGTTCAATATAACAAAATTGAACTATGTACCTCTAAGCCATAATTCTTGGTTGATTTATATTTTTTAAAATACATTTAGTAAACTTTTAATATTTATTACTATAATTTTTAATTAAAAATATTTAAATAACTATAAATTCCACCAAGAATCTTGTTCTTATAAATTGCATTAATGTCTGCATTTATAATAATATTCTTGTCAAAATTCATAATTTCCATGTCAAAAAACACAGCATTGTCTGATGCTGAGAACATAATTGAATTTAGGTTAGTTTTCAAATGTTCTTGTTTCATGTTTTTCCTTTTAATGTATATATGTTAACATTTTTTATCAAAAAGTGCAAGAAAAAATCGAAAAAAATCACCTAATAACAATTTTCTAGTTGTTTTAAAGACCTTATAAATGCCTAAAACATTTTTGAGTATGGGCTAATTATTAACGCAAAACATTTATAAATTTTAAATTTTTACATTATTGTCTATAAATAATTGGCATGTAAAAAATTTATGCTATAATAGTATTAATTCAACAAGCTCTGATTGTTGGATTAACTTAGTTAATGTCTTATCCGAGCATAAAAGCTTATTTCACTGAATAATTAAAACAGGGTCTGCGGAGCCTGATTTTTGCTATTTTATGGTAAAATTTTAACTATGAATTCAAGAACAAAAAAAATAATTTTTAACGAGCATAAAGACAATATTAAATGAGAAATATATTTTATGTCTTTAGCTAAACTAAGTGCCTTAAGGTCAAAAGATCCTACTACTAAAGTAGGTGCATGTATTGTGAGCCCTCATAATTATGTAATATCACTGGGATATAATGGTATGCCAACAAGTTTTAATAGTCAAACAATTAATAATGATGAAATGTTCCCATGAAATAGACCTAGTGAATCACAAGATGTGCTAAATTCTAAATATACGTATGTCGTACATGCTGAAGCTAATGCCATTATTAATGCTAATTTAACTAATTCAAAAATTGAACCAGGATCTTCAATTTTTGTAACTCATTCGCCTTGCTATCATTGTGCTAAACTAATTGTACAATCAAAGATTTCGAAAGTTTATTATGCAGTAGCATACAAAGAACAATCTGATGATTTTAAAGCGTCTGAAAAAATATTTGAAACGTTTGGTATTCAATGCATTAAGATTGAAAAAGATTTTGATTTAGATTTTAAGTTATCTAATGAGCAATAATAACTTAATTCTTTATTAATTCAAGCATCTGATTAGATGCTTTTTTTATAAATAAAAATCGCTTAAACTTTAATGTTTAAACGATAAGAGATTATTTATTGGTTATTAGTTATTTTATTAAAAATTAAATGTCTATTTTGATAAATATAAGCATAATCTTCAACCTTAAATATTTGGCCATTGATAGCTACATTTTCATAATTAAATATTAAAAAATAGTAAAATTCATCTTCAAAAGTTTTAGGGTTTTTTAATAACTTGCTTTTTCAGTCCTTATAAGTATATCTTCATTTTCAGTTTCTGTTTTTTTGATTTGGTGTCTCTGAAATTAAACTTATATTTAAATCAATTGTAGCCTTAAGAGAATGAAATAGATCTTCATTTTCGCTTGAACTAATGTTTTCAAAAACACTTTCTTTTAAAGTTTTATTTTTTTGGCTTCAAATTTGGAATTCTTTATTTATTTTAGTTATATTAGCCAATAATATAGCACAAATTACTAGCATACCAATCGATAAACCAGATGCCATAAACGGTAGATAAAAAATTGTGTTTCATGAGTGATTAATTATTAAATTAATTATATATACCAAACTAAAGCTTAATGATAACATGATTAACACTGCAGAAACTAATAAAAAACTTAAAACAAATATAAATAGTTTATTAATCTTATTTTTAAAAGTTTTAAAGAATGAATGCTGCACAACTATATTTTTATTTATAAAAATTTTTGAAGCCCCTTGTTTAATTAGAATTCCTTTATATTCATTAAAAAATACAAGCATAAAAATTAGCACAAAACAAATAAATAATATAATGCTTAGTATTGAAAATCTGTTTGATAAAAATTTAGCTATTTTTATATCAATCATGAATTACCCTCCTTTAGAAAATAAATTTTAGTTGCCTTTTATAATCTAATTTTACAATAAAGTTTTTTATTTGTTGACTTTATATTTTTTGCAAATAAAAAATCTCTACTGTGAGATTCTTAAGTAATATATCAAGTGCAAAACAAAATATACTTATACTTTTTTTGTTAAATAACACAAAATTAGGAAGTTTTTTGCTTTTATTATTCTTTTAGTAGTTTCAAAAATTCTCTTCGATTTTGAAACAAAAAAGCATAATCTTCAACCTTAAATATTTGGTTATTAATAGCTACATTTTCATAATTAAATATTAAAAAATAATAGAGATAATCATCAAAATTTCCTTCTTTAAGCTTTAAGAGCGCTCTTTTAATTTTTTTAAATTTTAGCTTAAATGTAGCATCATATTGATTATATATTTTTGTAATAAAAGACATTTTTAAATTTTTGGAATCATTAAATAAATTTAAAAGTTCTTTATTATTATCACTAGTATCTAAATGTTCAAATAATTTATTACCGGTTTGTTCATTTTTAGATTTTCAAATATTTATTTCTTTATGAATTATTTTAATTTTGAATAAAACCATTAAACAAGTTGAAAAAATAGCAATTCCAAAGGAAAAAGAAGCAATAGCTCATATAGCTCAAAATGAATTAATACCATCAAATAAAAAACTCAATATTGTAACCAAGGAAATAATTGAAATGGTAATTAAGAAAATTGAAATTATTGAAAAAGTTATTATAAATATATAGATTTTTCTTACTTCTTTAAAAAAAGTATTAAAAAAGTTTTGATTTACTTTAGTTTTGTTTTTCAAAAATATTGACGATGCATCTTTTTTTATCATAATTGTTTTTACTTTAAATGAAATGTAGAAAATGAAAGTACAAAAAAATAATATAATTACCACTGTATGAATTACTAAAAAAGCAATATTCAAGTTTTTAGTTAAGTTGAGTGTCATTATTTAAAATTTCCTTTATAAAACTTAAAAAGTACACACTGTCAAATCTTGTTGAATTTATATAAATTTTTTCATAATTAAACAATAAAAAATATAGCAATTTATTTATATCTATAGCGCCATTATGAAAAAAATTCTTCTTTTGTTTTGTATATTTTTTAGTAAAAAAGTGCTTTTCAGTATTTTTAAATTTTGCTATTTTAATTGTTATATCTTCATTTAAAATTAAGCTTTTAAACTGATTAAAATTTTCAGGTAAATTTATTTCAAAATTATTATTTTTTATTTTATTATTTTCCTTTTTTCAATCTTTTAGTACTTTAGAAATCCTATGTATCTTAATAATATTTATTATTAATATTCATAATGGTTCAATTAATAATAAATAATACAGAAATACATAAATTAAATCTTGTGAATTAATTTTTTCTATATTGGATAAATGAATGGTCAATAAAGCTATGGGTAAACTTATACAAAACAAAATTATTATTGATATTTCAATATATAAAAATCAATAAGATTTCTTAATAAGTGAATCAAAGATATTAAAAACCTTATCAGGTAATTTAATAAAGTCGTTCAAAATATATTTTTTTGATTTAATCTTAAAATTCTCAATAAAAGCAGTTTTTTTATTAATAGAAATTAAAAAATAAAGTGTTATCGAATGATAGAAAATGAGCAATACAAAAGTTGTTATTAATGTAATTATAAATGTTGACATTTAAATTTCCATCTTAGTCTTAATATATTTATCATTTTACATGATTAAAGATAAAAAAATACGAAATCCAATTTTGGATTTCATTTTAAAATTTATTATGTTGTATATTTTCTAAAAATAAAGATTGCTAAAACACAAATTGTTATTATTTTTAGGTTTTATAAATACTTTATATATTTAGATTTTTATTTTGATTAGCAATAAAAATTTTTTTATTAAAACAAATAGCGATTGGAACATAAATAACCATGATTGTTATGAAATAAATAAAAAACACAATAAAGCTTTAAACATGTCCCCTATTAGTGGACAAATCAATTAAACCTTTCTCATGTAATGACACGGAGAGAGGTTTTTTAGTTTAATTTGTATTCTAATATTATTATAGTAATTTATAAAGTCAGTAATTAGC